>CAYVBC010000220.1:1726-3117 GCA_964449545.1 uncultured Clostridia bacterium
ACGGATATCTCGGACATTCAATACGCCCTGGACATGCAGGATACGGCCAACGAAATACTGGGATTCCTACCCAATGACATCTACGACGACGAGAGAGCAAATGCCATTGCCGCTACCTTCAACGGGAAGTATAAGAAACCCGCTGATAAGTTTTCCCCACAGATGGGAACATTGCCGGAGGAAAGCGGGCTTTCGCAGTACCTGGAGTTGATGGGCTCAATGGGCATCATCATCGTAGCGATCTTCCTGGTGGCCATGTCCATCGTATTGTGGAATGCCGGGTTGATGGGCAGCCTGCGTCGATACGGCGAGATCGGCGTTCGCCTGGCCATCGGGGAAGACAAGGGGCATGTGTATCGGTCACTGGTTCTCGAGTCCCTGATGACAGGCATATTCGGATCCATCCTGGGCACTTTGTGCGGGATCGGCGTTTCCTACCTGATGCAGATTTATGGAATCGATTTCGGTTCCCTGGTGAAGAATTCATCCCTGATGATCTCCAATGTGTACCGAGCCCGGGTCACTTCCGGCAGTTTCATTGTGGGATTCCTTCCGGGAATCTTTTCCACCGTGCTGGGCACCGCCATTGCCGGGATCGGCATTTACAGAAGGGAGACCTCGCAGTTGTTCAAGGAGCTGGAAACATGAGATATCGATTCGTTGTATTGATGTTTGTACTGCAGGGACTGCTCATCGCCCAGACCCCATCGGCACGGGAAATCGTGAAAAAAGTGGATGAAAACGCCCTGTCCGACACCAAGGTCGTCGTGTCCAAGATGGTCATTCACGGCAGACGTGGGAAGAGGACCATCAAAGCCAGATCCTGGCAGAGAAACATCATTGATTCCTTTACCGAATACCTCGCGCCGGCGCGGGAAAAAGGAACCAAGATGTTGAAACTCGAGAATCAGCTCTGGATCTATTCACCCGCAACGGACCGGACCATCCTGATCAGCGGCCACATGCTGCGTCAGTCCGTCATGGGCTCGGACCTCTCCTACGAAGACATGATGGAAGATCCCTATCTCCAGAATACCTACAACGCGGAGATCACGGGAACCGACACGGTTCTGAACCGTCCCGTTTGGATCCTCGATTTACAGGCAAAAAGTAAGGATCTCTCCTATGACAAACGCAGAATCTGGGTGGACAAGGAGCGTTTCATCATCCTGAAGGGAAACCTCTATGCGAAAAGCGGTAAACTGCTGAAACAATTCAACGTGGAGACCGTGGCGCGGGTGGAGGGAAGATGGGTGGCCACATCCATGAACTTCAAGGATATGCTGAAAGAGGGAGAGGGAACCCGGATGATGGTGGAATCCATCCGCTTCAGTGAAAAAATTCCCCACCACATTTTCTCAAAAGCTTCCCTGAGGAGATAGCCGGATCGG
>CAYVBC010000221.1:0-3101 GCA_964449545.1 uncultured Clostridia bacterium
GTTCCCTCCACCGGAAGCAGTATTGGAACGGTATTGATCAGGAGTGGGATGTGGGCAATAGAATGGGGAAGTTCTATCAGCAAACCCGGAGTTTTTTCTTCAAGGCCGGCTACAATTACCGATTTTAGTCTTACTTTATATTTGAGGTTTTTCCGCCTCTCCTGTGCTTGGAAATTATCAAAATAAAGAGAGCGGTCCTTGACAACTTGACAATTCCGCTCCTTCCTCACCCCGGTTCTTTTGACATCTCAATCCCAGAATCCTAAACTTAACCTGGGGAGAAACCCGGTTTTGAACGGCCCCCGATTTTCATGACATTGCAATACTTTTAAGGAGCGAAACGCTTTTGGAGACCTTCACGTTCACAGCTTCCGATGGAAGCGATATTTTCTGCCGGCGATGGATGCCGGAATCCGCCACACCTATCCGTGGGACCCTCATGATTTCTCACGGCATGGCCGACCACTCCCAACGTTACGACACCTTTGCCCGGGCCCTGACAGATCAGGGGCTGGCGGTGTATGCCAATGATCACCGGGGCCACGGCCACACGGCGGGTCACGAAGAAAACCTGGGTTATTTTTCGAAAAACGATGGTTGGAACCGTGTGGTTGGCGATCTGAAAACCCTGAGCCACCGGATCAGATCCGATCATCCCGATGCGCCTTTCTTTATTTTCGGGCACTCCATGGGATCTTTTCTGGCTCGCGATTTCATGGCCCGTTACGGAGAATTCCTCCGGGGCGTCATCCTGTCCGGTACAGCCACGCACCCGGGGATTCTCGGGAAAATGGGCCGGTGGGTGGCCAAAGCCCAGGGCCGATTCAAAGGTGACACATCTCCCAGCCCTTTGTTGGACAAACTTTCTTTCGGGAGTTATGCCAAAGCCTTTGCTCCGACACGTACCGCGTTTGACTGGCTGAGCCGCGATCCGGACCAGGTGGACCTGTATATCCGGGACCCTTTGTGCGGATTCATCTGCCGGGCCGGATTTTTTGTGGACTTGATCTCCGGCCTGATGGGAGTCAACCGGGCGGACCATTTTGCCAGGCTTCGAAAAGACCTGCCCATCCTGATGATTTCAGGATCCATGGACCCGGTGGGCAATTTTGGTAAAGGTGTTCAGAAGGTTCACGATGCATACAATAAAGCGGGTATCATGGATCTGACCCTTATCATCTACCACCAGGGGCGCCATGAATCGCTCAATGAAATAAACAGGGATCAGGTGACCGGGGATGTGATCCAGTGGATTAATGCTCATCTTAAAGGATCCCAAACACCCTGAATCCCGTTTCTCCGACTCTTAAATGACTGGAAAGGACTGAATCATGAAAAAATATCTCTTATCACTGGACCAGGGCACCACAAGTTCCAAAGCCATCATTTTCAAACAGACCGGTGTAATTGTGGCCCGGGAGAGCAAAGGATTCCGTCAGATTTATCCCCGGCCCGGCTGGGTGGAACATGACCCCATGGAGATCTGGGAAAGCCAGATCGAGGTGGCCCGTAAGGTCATCGAAAAAGCCGGCCTCAGGGCTGAGGATATCGCCGCCGTGGGTATCACCAACCAGAGAGAAACCACCGTCGTCTGGGACAAATACACCGGGAAACCCGTGTACAACGCCATTGTCTGGCAATGCCGGCGAACAGCGGACACCTGCAAACGCCTTGAGAGGGAAGGTCTGGACCAGGTCATCCGACGAAAAACCGGTCTGGTGCTGGATGCATATTTTTCAGGAACCAAGGTTCGGTGGATACTCAAGCACCTTCCGGGGCTTAGGGAAAAGGCGGAAAACGGCGACCTGCTTTTCGGCACCATAGACACCTGGATCATCTGGAACCTGACCGGCGGGAAAGTCCATATCACCGATTATTCCAACGCCTCACGCTCCATGCTTTACAACATTCACTCTCTGGAATGGGACGAAGAACTACTGAACGCCTTGGAGATTCCGGCCTGCATGCTTCCTGAAGTCAAACCCTCATCCGGTGATTTCGGCATGACGGAAAAGCATCTGCTCGGCCGGGAAATTCCCGTGGCCGGTGTGGCCGGTGACCAGCAGGCGGCCTTGTTCGGGCAATGCTGTTTTGATCCGGGCATGGGCAAATGCACCTACGGCACAGGATCCTTTCTGTTGATGAATACGGGTGAAAAAGCCGTCAATTCCCAGAACGGCCTGCTGACCACCCTGGCCTGGGGATTGGGCGGAAAAGTGTTCTATGCGCTGGAGGGAAGTATTTTTATCGCCGGTGCGGTAATCCAGTGGCTGCGTGACGAGATGAATCTGATTACCGATGCGGCGCAATCCGAGGAATTCGCCCTCAAGGTGAAAGACACTGGCGGGGTATATTTCGTGCCGGCATTTGCAGGCCTGGGGGCACCTCATTGGGACATGTACGCCCGGGGAACCATCACCGGCATAACCCGGGGCACCAACAAATATCATATCACCCGAGCGGCCCTGGAGTCCATCGCTTATCAGACCAAGGACATCGTTCAGGCCATGCTGGCCGACGCGCGGATGGATCTGAAAGGCCTGCGGGTGGATGGCGGCGTTGTGGCCAACAATTTTCTGATGCAATTTCAGTCAGATATCCTCCAGGCCCATGTGGATCGGCCCCATGTGTTTGAAACCACGGCCCTTGGAGCGGCTTATCTGGCCGGTCTGGGGGTAGGGCTGTACACCGGAACGGATGATGTCCGCAAGTCCTGGCAGTTGGAACGTCGTTTCGAGCCCGCCATGGCGCCCGAAACCTCGGAAAAACTATACAAATCATGGGAAAAAGCCGTGGAAAAATCCAAAGGCTGGGCCTGATCTTCCTGAGGCAGGAAGGGGGCGGTTCCTGACGGTTCCGTACCTTTTTTCACAAAAAAAGGGGGCGTTCATTCTGTTTGGTTATTGTTTCAATGATCGGGAATCATCCATGGGGAAATTTGATTTTATGGTCATTCAACCTGAAATCCGCATCCGCAAAATGAAAGATTTGACTTTTATTTGAGATGAGTTTAGCGTTTCTGCGGTAAAAGGGATTGAAAGGTCGCCAGGAGACGAAATGAAACGACGGCAATTTGTTTCCGAACTGTCGAGGCTGGGTCT
>CAYVBC010000222.1:0-3086 GCA_964449545.1 uncultured Clostridia bacterium
TTTGAGACAATGGCGGAACTTGTGCCTATTATTCAGCGTGATTTCCCTGTATTACTCTTATGGGGAACGGTTCAGGAGAGGGAACTGGCCCGGGAACTGTCAACGGTGTCCGGGGCTATTATCTGCCCGGAAACGGATTTCAAGGGGCTGTTATCCCTGGTTTCCGGATCCCGCGTGGTCATCTCCGGAGACACGCTGGCACTGCATGCGGCAGATGCCGTGGGCGTTCCCAGTGTGGGATTTTTCGGGCCGACTTCTCCGGCCCGAAACGGATCCCTCCTGCCTGGTTCGCGTGCCGTCGTCACTCCGGACTCATGCCGGTTCTGCTACCGCCGAAGTTGTGATACAATGCGCTGTATGTCTGAGATCACTCCCTCTTCCATTGCAGAGGCCGTTGCTGAGGTGTTGAATGCGTCCGGGTGACTGGATGGTTCGGTATCGAGCCATGGCGGGGAATATTCTGCTGGTCGTCCTGTTGATTCTGGCCACGCCGGACATCTCCTCCATCATTATCGGATTCTTTTTGATCCTGGCTGGAACCGTCTTCCGTGGATGGGCTTCCGGGTTTATCGCCAAGGACAGCTCACTGGCGACCCAGGGACCTTACGCTCTGACCCGCAATCCTCTTTATTTCGGTAGTTTCATTATCGGAATGGGGATCGCGATCGCCGGGAACAACCTGTATTCCTATGGAATCTTTCTGACCTATTTCCTGGTGTTCTTTCCCTATATCATGGTGGTCGAATATCGGCGCATGAAGGAGCGGTTTGGAAAGGAATTCGAAGAATGGGCCGAAGACAGCCATGTATTCTTTCCCAGAGTTAGAAAAATCCGTTCCACGGGATTCAATATTTCTCTATATATGCGGAACCGGGAATATCGTGTGATCTATTTTTCATTGATTGTTATTCTTGTTTTCATATTCAAATACATTGATCTGCTGAAACTCTCCTGAACGCTGTGCAGGGTTCTCCCCCATCGGGTCCGGAACAGAACATTCTTCACGTACCCTGCCAGTCGGTGTACGTTATCCATGAAACCGGCCGCGGAATAATCTGATGGAAGGGATTTCAGTGACCACAGAATCCGCCAGGGAATTCCAAGAATATTCTTTCTTGGAAGGGTCCCCCAGTAACGGGAATCATTGCTTTGTTTACGGTTGTCACCGAGGCAGAAGAAATGGTGCGGAGGGATTCTCTCTTCGGGAATTCGAATATGAAGCCGGGAGGATGCGTTGTCCCTGTCTTCTTTCACATAGGGTTCATTGAGCAGAACTCCGTTGACATAGACACGCTGATCATGAATCCCTACCCGGTCGCCGGGGAGGCCTATGATCCGCTTTACGAATACGGATTCAGGTCTTCCCGGAGGATGAAACGCGATCATCATGCCTCGTTTCAGCTTTTTACGGGGGAAAACCAGCATATCCGGGGAGCTGGTGAAGCGGCGGTGACTGATCACGTCCACCAGGACATGATCCCCCACAAGGAGGCTGTTTTCCATTGATCTGGAAGGTATTGTATATGTACGCATGGAAAAGGCGCGCAGGAAAAACACGGCAATCAGTACATGAACCGCCAGCTGAAGGAATCCCCGGATAACCTCCGGTGGTGATGAATAATGAAAAGGGTTCACACGCAGGGCCATCGTATAATTTTACTCGAATACATGGTGTTTGACAACTGGTTGCTCACCCTCTGTCCATCAGATATAATATATTTTATCTTGAAAATTGTCGATGAGGAGAAAACATGAAACGTGTACTGGTTCTCGGTAGCGGGCTGGTGGGTCGCGCCATTGCAGTGGATTTGAGCGGAGACTTTGAAGTTCATGCGGCCGATGCGGACCAGCAGACGCTGGAATCCGTATCTTCGGCGCATGCTGTCACTCCGATTCACGCGGATCTTTCCAATCCCCGGGAATTAACCGCCCTGGTTCAGGACTTCGACATTGTCGTCAACGCGCTCCCCGGGCATATGGGATATGAGGCCCTGAAAAATGTAATTTCAGCGGGAAAAAATGTGGTGGATATCGCATTCAGTCCGGAAGACCCTCTGGAGCTGGATCCGGAGGCAAAGAAAAAGGGTGTTACCGCTGTGGTGGACTGCGGGGTCGCTCCCGGGCTGTGCAATATGATTCTGGGATACGAGTGGAGCCGGTTGAAAGATATCCACGCCTATTCCTGCATCGTGGGCGGATTGCCGGTGGAAAGAGAATGGCCCTGGGAATACAAAGCGGTTTTTTCCCCCATTGACGTAATTGAAGAATACACCAGGCCCTGCCGACTGGTGGAAAACGGGACCCTGGTGGTCAAGCCGGCCCTGTCCGGGGTGGAACGAATCGATTTCAAGGGGATTGGCACCCTGGAAGCATTTAACACAGATGGTTTAAGGACGTTGCTGAAAACCATGAAAATACCCGATATGAAGGAAAAAACCCTCAGATATCCCGGCCATGTTCAGTTGATGGAGGTGATGCGTGAAACCGGTTTCTTTCGCACGGATCCCATCAATATTCATGGAACCGAGATCAGACCGCTGGATGTGACTGCCGCGATTCTCTTTCCCAAATGGAAGATGCGCCGCGACGAAGCGGACTTCACGGTCATGCGGGTAGAGATTGACGGAAGTCTAAATGGAAAAAATATCCGTCGTGTGTATGATCTATTCGATCAGTTTGACTGGAATTCCCGAACCACCTCCATGGCCAGAACCACCGGATACACCTGCACCGCCATGGTTCGCTTGCTGGCTGAAGGGAAAATTACGGAAACCGGCGTGATTCCGCCTG
Source organism: uncultured Clostridia bacterium (assembly GCA_964449545.1). Lineage (GTDB taxonomy): Bacteria > Acidobacteriota > Aminicenantia > UBA2199 > UBA2199 > UBA876. Next base: position 2,791 of record CAYVBC010000222.1, read on the forward strand.
AGAAAGTCGGAATGATTCCCGGAGCCTTTCCGCGGATCCGGGAATTATTGGAAGCTCGGGGCGTTCGGTTGTCCACCGATGGCTGAAACTTTAGCTTTCTCCGTCCAAGTCGGGAACTCATTGCGGGTTCCATACGTTTCATAGGTAAGGTGGTTCAGAAAATGAAGTCAGGAGGCCTAGAGTGAGGCGTTTATATCGGAGTCGAAAGGACCGGGTTATATCCGGAATCTGTGGCGGAGTGGGCGAATATTTCAAAGTGGATCCTGTCATTGTCAGAGTGGCGGCAGTATTTCTGA
>CAYVBC010000223.1:0-3081 GCA_964449545.1 uncultured Clostridia bacterium
AAGGGGATGACGTTGCTGCTGCTGTGTGGCGCGCTTCTGATCCCGTCGGGGCTCTGGGCGCAACAGGCGGAAAACGGAGAAGGTGGACTGAGTGGCACCATATTCAAGAAAGACAAAGAGACTCCCCTGAAAAAGGCAAAGATCCGCCTGGTGGCGGTGGAGAAGAAGCGGGGAGAACAGAAAAAATACACCTCCCAGCCCACTGAGGACAACGGCGTATTTGCCATGACCGGGATTCCGGTCGGAACCTACAAGGTATTGGTGATTACCAAATCGGGACGTAAGTTGAAAACCCGGACCGTGGCCGTCATCCAGGCGGGGAAAATCCTGGAGCGCGACTTTCACGTCAAAGCCCGGAGGGGATTCTGGGGTAAATTTCCTCCATGCGGGATCTCGTTTATCCTGATCGGGCTGCTGTTTTTGCTCTGATCTCATGGTATAATGTATAAAATGAGAGAAAAGTCGAGGAGATTATTGATGAAAAATCATATATCCGCGAAATCGTCGCTGGTTATTGCTGTGGGTGTATTAAGCGTGTTGCTCCTGATACCCAATGGGATATTCTGCCAGGATCAGGTGGGATCGTTGGCCGGATTGGTCTATGACGGTGACGGGAAAACGCCTGTAAAGGAAGCGATTATCATTCTGAAGCCCGTGAAGGAAGGCAAGGAATATCGCTCCGAGAAAACCGGAGAAACCGGTGACTACCGCATGGAGAACCTGCCGGCCGGGGTCTATATTGCCGCGGTACGCGTCAAATCCGGGAAAGTGTTCGCCACACTCAGCGTGGTCAAGGTGGAAGCGGGCAAGCGCCTGGTGCGGTCGTTCTACCTGACTCCCGAACGTCCCCTGGCCGCATTGTGGAAAAATCCCTGTGGAATCGCCATGGTGCTTTCCGGCACCGCGTTGATCACCAGGGGAATCACGAGGCTGGTCGAGGACGAGGTCAGCCCCACCCAGTTGTAAATCGACAGCCTGCTTTATAAGGATAATGGAGAAAGCCATATCGTTTTCTCCACGCATTGCAAATGAAGTTCGGAATCAGTTTATTCATACTCTTTTCTCTCGCGTTTCAAGGAATGGGTCTGCGCGCGGAAAATTTCTACAAAGCCCGCGAGAATGCCTTGAAGCCGGGGCGTTTTCAGCTGGGCCCATTCCAGGTGTTTCCCCAATTGACCCTGGAAAACATCGGTTACACCGACAATATATACGCCTATGAGTCGGACTCCCAACCCGGCTGGATGGCCGATCTGGGTTTGCAGGTCAAGGCAGTGGCTGTTGTGGGCAGCCGCCTGGTGCTCACCGTGGAAGATCATCCATATTACTCATACTTTTCCGCTGAGTCCGAGGAAAGAGCATTCAACAATACCTTAAAGGCAAAGGTCAACACGCGACTGGCGGGTCTCCACCTGGTGTATGCCTTTCAATATGCGGATCTGAGATCCCGGCCCACCCGAGAGTTCGGCGCGCGTCTGCGCCACACCTCTCTGGGCCACAGCCTGGAGGCCGACCTGGGGAATCACGAGTCCCTGTTTCTGACCGTTTCCGCCGGGCAGAACGAGATGAAATTCTCCGATGAGGGGCCACTGGCCCAGTATGAGCCTGGAGCTCGATTGAACCGGGTGGAGCAGAATCTGGGACTGCGTGTCAACCTGCCGGTGTTCACCGCGACACTCATTGCGCTTCAGGGCGAACTCCGTCAGTATCGATTTTCAAACCTTACGGATCGGGATGGAGAATCCATAACCACTTCGGTGGAGATCCGGTTCCCCGAGATCGGGAAGATCACGGGAAGCGCGGCATTGGGATATAAACGATTTTATCCCAATTTTCCGGGATACAATGAGTTTGATACTTTATACGGAAAAGGAAGAGTCAGCTATCGCCTCCTGCGTCGGATGCGCCTGAGCGTGGATTACACGGTGGACAACCGGTTCTCTTTTTTAAATCCTGAGCAGTACTATAACGAACGCTCCATCCTGGGCGGGATGGATTACTATTTCTCACGTAATCTTCGCGTGGGTGGCAGTTACCGTACCGGCACCTTGTCCTACAGGCTCCTTGCGGACGGATCGGAACAATTCCTGGATCATATGCGGAACTACGAGATCCGCATCGCGTTCCGGCTGGCCGGTAATACAGGCATCGGCCTGAGTTTCAACCTGGAAGACTGGGATTCGGAGCGTATCGGACTGGATCGCAGTCGATTTTTCATTGGAGGATTCGTGACCCATGACTTCTAAATTGTTCACAATATTATCTGTATTTTTGATTTTTTCCGTACTGATTCCCGGGCAGGCGACAAAAACACCGGATGACACCTCCGGGTATGCCATCGGAGCCAAGGATTTGCTGGACATCAAGGTCTTCGAGGTGCCCGAATTGAATATCACCATCCGGGTGGGGGAGAACGGGACGATCGCGCTCCCCCTGCTGGGCGTGGTGGAGGTGGAGGGGCTGACCCGACGGGGCGTGGAGGAAAAACTGGCGCGCCTGCTGGAGGAAAGCTACCTGAAGAACGCCCAGGTCACCGTGTTCATCAATGAGTATGAGAGCAAGACCGTTTCCATCATGGGCGCGGTCAAGACTCCCGGCAACTACAAGCTGCTGGGAAAACAGAACCTCATGCAGCTGATCAGTCGCGCCGGCGGTCTGACCGGTGATTCCGGAGGGCGGATCATCGTGATCCGCACCTTTCCCAGCGGAAAGAGCGCTTCTCTTCCCATCGACCTGGATGAGTTGATGATCCGGGGCAATCCGAAAATGAATATTCCCCTCATGGCCGGGGATATCGTCAATATTCCCGTGGAACGACTGTACGATGTGTTTGTCTTCGGACAGGTCGAAAAGCCCGGGAACATCGCCATGAAGCGGACCACACGCATGACCTTGATGAAGGCCATCGCCCAGGCCGGTGGGTTCACCCAGCGGGCACGGAAGGGCTCGGTGATCGTGACCCGCATGGTCAAGGGCGTGGAAAAGAAGATCCGCGTTAACGTCAAGAAGATCCTGCGTGGAAAAGCGAAAGATTTCCTGCTGGAGCCCCAGGATGTGGTTTTCGTGCCGGAGAGTGTTTTATAA
>CAYVBC010000224.1:0-3074 GCA_964449545.1 uncultured Clostridia bacterium
ATCCTGTCCTTCAAGTCCTTGATTCTGAATTCTCTTTCAATGGTTGCGTCATGAAAACGCTGCAATTCCACGACCTTCTGCCGGAGAGCATTTGTCTTTTCTTCAACCTGGATTTCAAGGCTGTTCTTTAAATTGAGTAATTCCGCTTCAGCCATTTTTCTGGTCGTGATATCCCTGAAAAACATCTGACTACCGGTGACCCGACCGCCTTCCTGCAGGATTTTATCCACAGATACATCAAGAAATATGTTTGAGCCATCCTTCTTTATACACTTCAACTCATAATTCAAAGGCAGGTTCTTCCCCTCCATTCTCAAGCGATGAGTTCTTTTTGCAAATTGAATGTTTTCGGGATGAATCAGTGAATCATAAGACTCCTTTCTGATTTCATCGGGAGTGTATCCGAACAGTTTGGGGAACATGTTATTGAAGTAGATGATGTTGCCTTCCCGGTCGTCAACCGCAAAGCCGATACCGGAATTTTCAATAAAACTTCTGAATTTTTCCTCACTTCGCTTTAAAGCCGTTTCCACCCGAACCTGGTCCGAAATATCCCGATTGACTCCGATTGCAACCACCCGGCCATTGAGTTCAGCCTTTTTAACCAGGACCTCCGTCCAGTATTCAGAGCCGTCCTTTCTTCTTTTTTTTTCTCTGAACCTGACTAAAGGTGTATTGCCGAGTCTTTTTTCAACTGCCCCATCCAATTCATGTTCGTAATACTCCGCCTGCAGATGGATCCTGATATTCTTTCCGATTAACTCTTCTTTTGAATAGCCGGTCTGTTCCGCCGCAGCGGAGTTGACCGAAATAATGGTGCCCGAATCCGGCCCGCCGAAACTGGCGATAAACACAGCGTCGGGGATATTTTCAAATAGAGTTTCAAATCTACCTGTACTGTTTTTCACAATATCATTGTTGATTCTTTGATCCATGAGGGACTTCACCTTTGGAACAACACCATCATAAAATCAATCTCATTCGATTTATTTCTGTTTTGCTTGTTCGCTAAAAAAATAATCGTAATATTTTCTCTTTATTTCCACAACCGGTAAGTTCTTTTTCATCCGTGCTTGGGTCTGCAGATATTAGTTATACCAATAATTCGCCCCTATTTCAAGCAGTCTTTGGGGCAGGCGTGGGCGCATTCCATGCAGGCGATACAGAATGCCTTGTCCGCCTTCAGTACGTCGGGTTTTTCCAGTCCCTGCATGGGACATGATTTCACGCAGATCTTTCCATCCACGCAGCGGGCCGGATCCGTGACCCGCAGTTTGAACAGCCCCACCTTGTTGATCAGGCCCAGGAAGGCGCCCAGGGGGCAGACATAGCGGCAGAAGGGGCGGAACACGAATATTGAGGAAGCCAGTACCACCACCAGGAATCCGATTACAAACCATGTTCCCGAAAAATTCATCGCCGCGCCGAAAGGATCAATTTTATTGAATATTCGGGTATGCACAAACAATGGATAAAACACCACTAGTGCCAGGACCAGGTATCGGACCCGCTTTAGTCGGCGGTCCAGCGCCGGCGGAACCCGCACGGCCAGGTGACGGCGATAGAGAAACTCCTGGAGCGCACCCTTGAAGCAGACCCATCCACAGAACAGGTTGCCCAGCAGGAAAACCACGACGGCAACCGCGGCCACCCGCAACAGGGGAATGCCGATCTTTGCCCACGCCCCCATTCCCAGGTGAACGAATACCATCTCGAATCCGCCGGTGGTACAGGGGCATCCGGCCAGGTAAAACCCCAGGTAAGCCAGGGACCCCAGAAGGGTCAGCTGGCGCAGCCACATCCACCGGAAGTGGTAGCCCACGGCGGCCACGGCCAGCAAACCAAACACCACCCAGTACTTGGGCGGAGGCGATGCGCCCGCCTGGACGGACGCCCAGATGGCAACACCGAGCAGGGCGGCCAGGAAGACCCCGGCCCCCCAGCGCAATTTACGCATCATTTCTTTGCTGTTACTTTCAGGATGCCTTGGGAAATGCCTTTGCGGGTGCATTCACGAACCACGCGCAGCGTCCCTGTATCCGCAACCAGTTTCAGGGTCAGTATCTGGCGATGGAGGGAACGATCTTCCGATTTCCACTCGCCCTTTTTTACGATTTCCAGCCCTTTCACTTCGTATTCCGTATCGTCAAGGGTCAACTCGCAGCGGCGATGTTCGTGTTCAATCACCAGGGTGATGGTGAACTCTTCTCCCTGTTTGACCGTCACGGCTTCCGGTTCGAACTCGATAAAGCAGGACCACAGGGGCCCGGCCAGCAGAACGACTGTCAGTAGCGCTATCCATATATGTTTTCTCATTTTTTTCCTCCTTTTCGATTCAATCGGGTTCTGAATGAAATAAGGCGTCAGTATACCGCTTCAGGTGGTTTAGAACAAGCCAGAAGGGAAAATCTTGCACTCCAAGGTTACTCTTTCGCTTCCAGGGGGTCGAGGTGTATTGTTAAGATCGAACCGTTGCCGAAGTGATCCAGCAGCCGCTGCTCCACTTCCGTTCCGATCCGGTTGGCCTCGCGGACGGTCAAGTCCGGGTCCACTTCGATGTGCAGCTCCACCGCCAGAGAAGATCCAATCCTGCGATTGCGCAGGGAATGGGGATTCATCGCTCCGGGAACGGATCCGGCAATGCGGCGGATCTCCGCTTCCACTTCGGGTTCCACCGCGGCCTCCAGTAATTCCCGGACACTGCGAATCAGAATGGATCCGGCGGCCATCAGTACGAAAACGGCAACCACCACTCCGGCTACAGGATCGAGAATCCTCCATGAAGGCCCTAAAAATCTCGCGCCGGCCACCCCGATCAGCGCGGCAATTGAGGATAGGGCGTCCGATCGATGGTGAATCGCGTTGGCCTCCAGGGCCGGGCGCCGCAGTCGGCGTCCCCACAAAATGGTATAGCGGTACATCCACTCCTTAACCCCGATGGAAAGGATGATGACGAATAACGCGGCCACACCCGGGCGTTGGAGCACTTCTCCGGACAATATGCGAATGATGCGGGCTATTCCGGAAACAGCGATGCCCACCGCGGTAATCACCAGGAAAACAGCCAGGATGAA
>CAYVBC010000225.1:0-3065 GCA_964449545.1 uncultured Clostridia bacterium
AGCAACAATGCCCGACACCTCCGCCGGGCAGGCAGGGGTATAGATGCAATCTCCTTCAGCAGTTAAGGGGGAGAGAGGAAGGGTTTTCATTCGCATGCCATGCATGTGAGGAGCCGTGGAGGGTAACCCCCTCCACAGCTCTTTCTTCCGTGAACTCATGAATAAAAGAATTTTAATCGTTGACGATGATGAATGGGTCCGCAACCTGTTGCGGGAGTTGTTTCAGGACTCCGGATACCAGGTCTGGGACGCGGGTGATGGTGAAGCCGCATGCGTACTCTTCAGCAAGCACATCAACGAGATTGATGTCGTGACCCTGGATCTCGACCTGCCTGGAATTAACGGCGAGGAAACCTTCCACAAGCTCAAGTCCCTGCAACCGGACATCAAGATCGTAATCGTTTCAGGAGCACTGGATTACGCCCATTTCCAGCCCTCCGATGTTCCCCGCCTGCAGAAGCCCTTTTCCACGGCCCAGCTCCTGAACTGCGTTCAAGAGCTGGATCACTGAATCCCGAAAATAAACTCTCCATTCAACGCATCCACTTTCACCGTGCTTCCCGGAATCAACTTCCCCTCCAGAATCATGCTGGACAATCCATCCTGGACTTCCCGCTGGATCACCCGTTTCAGGGGTCGGGCCCCAAGGGCGGGATCAAAACCAAGTTCAGCCAGTCGATCCAATGCCGCTTCCGTGACAATCAATTCCAGACGCGAGACCTCAAGTCGTGCCCTCAGAATATCGATCTCCTTGGTCACAATGCGCCGGACCACATCACGGCTCAGCGAGTGGAAGGTGATGGTCTCGTCAATCCGGTTCAGAAACTCAGGCTTGAACGTCCGGAACAGCAATGCCTTCAGTTCCGCTTCCATCCGGGTATGTTCTTTTTCCCCCAGTATGAGTTCAGACCCCAGGTTGGATGTCATAATCACGACGGTATTGGTGAAATTAACGGTCTTTCCCTGACCATCCGTCAAACGCCCGTCATCCAGGATCTGCAGAAGAATATTGAACACATTGGGATGCGCCTTTTCAATCTCATCCAGCAGGATGATCGAATAGGGGCGTCGTTTCACCCGTTCCGTCAGTTGCCCCCCCTCCTCGTGTCCCACATATCCTGGAGGAGAGCCGATCAGGCGGGCAACAGAATGTTTCTCCATGTATTCAGACATATCGAGACGCACCATGGCCTTCTCACTGTTGAAAAGAAATTCAGCCAGATTCCGTGCCAGTTCCGTTTTCCCCACTCCCGTGGGGCCCAGAAACAGGAAGGAGCCGATGGGTCGTTTGGGATCCTGGAGACCCGCCCGGGACCGACGGATCACCCGGGATACCGCCGCAACGGCTTCATCCTGACCAATTACCCTCCGTCCCAGGATCGCCTCCATGCGGGTCAGACGGTCCCGTTCGCCATCAAGAAGCTTGGTAACGGGAATCCCAGTCCAGCGCGACACCACTTCCGCAATGTCTCCTTCCGTAATCTCCTCATTGAGGATGCGCCGATCCTGTTGCAGGACCTCCAGTTTCTGTCTCACATCAGCCATTGCCCGCTGTTTCTCCGGAATTTCTCCATACTGTATCTGTGATGCCCGCTCAAAATCATTCCGCCTCTGGGCTTCCTGCTGACCATTGCGCAATTCATCCAATTCCGCGTTCAGATCCTGGATCTGAGTGATCAGTTTTTTCTCGTGACTCCAGTGCTCCCGGATACGATCCCGCTGAATTTTCAGATCATTCAGATCATCCACCAGGGTTTTCAGCTTCTCCCGACAATCCCGATTGTCCTCTTTCCTGAGGGCCTGCCGTTCAATCTCCATCTGAAGGATCTTCCGCTCAAGCTCATCCAACTCCTCCGGCCTGGAATCCATCTCGATCCGCAGGCGGGAGGAGGCCTCATCCACCAGATCAATGGCTTTATCCGGAAGGAATCGGTCGGAAATATAGCGATGGCTCAACGTGGCGGCTCCGATCAGGGCCGCATCCGTGATCCGGATCCCGTGGTGAATTTCATACTTATCCTTGATACCGCGGAGGATGGAAATGGTTTCCTCCACCGTGGGTTCCCGTACCAGAACAGGCTGGAAACGCCTCTCCAGGGCCGCATCCTTTTCAATATATTTTTTGTATTCATTCAAGGTAGTGGCGCCGATAGCCCGCAGTTCACCGCGCGCAAGAGCCGGTTTGAGCATATTGGACGCGTCCACCGCGCCTTCCGCGGCACCGGCCCCAACAATCGTATGCAGTTCGTCAAAAAAAAGAATCACCCTGCCATTGGAGTCGGTTACCTCCCGGATCACGGCCTTCAGCCGATCCTCAAATTCCCCGCGATACTTGGCCCCGGCAAGCAGGCTCCCCATGTCCAGGGCCACAAGCCGCTTGTCCCTGAGCATTTCAGGCACATCATCCTGCACGATGCGCAACGCAAGGCCCTCGACAATGGCCGTCTTCCCCACACCGGCTTCGCCGATAAGGACAGGATTGTTTTTGGTCCGCCGAACCAATACCTGCATGACCCTGCGAATCTCTTCATCCCTGCCCACCACGGGGTCCAGCTTCCCCTCCCGGGCCAGTTGCACCAGGTCTCTGCCATATTTCCGCAGCGCCTGGATCTTGTCTTCCGGACTGGGGTCATTGATCTTCTGACCGCCCCGGATCTCCATCAGGGCATTCATAAAAGAGTCTTTCGTGGCCCCCGCTTTCTCCAGAATCGGCCCGACCTCTCCATCTTTCAGCAGGGCCAGGAAGAGATGCTCCGTGGAAACATATTCATCCTTGAATTCATCGGTAATCCGCAACGCGGAACGCAGAAGCTGGGAAAACTCCCGTGAAGCGGAACGTTCTCCACCCTCAACCGTTGACTTCCGTTCAAGCGCATCCCGCAGCTCCAGAACCATACGGCCGGTATTCAGGCCGATCTTTTTTAGTGTTTCACTGACGATCCCCTCTCCCTGCTCCACCAGAGCAACCGCCAGGTGCATGGGTGTCACCTCGGGGTGACGCATCTGTTCCGCGAGCAGCACGCTGTGCTCCACGGCTTCATTGGCCTTCACGGTAAATTTATCTC
>CAYVBC010000226.1:0-3057 GCA_964449545.1 uncultured Clostridia bacterium
CACGGGCTTTAACCATATTGGGGCTTATACCACAGCGCTTCGACCAGGGTCAAGCTTCAGATTGACTTCCCTTCCGGCATCTGGGAAAATGGGAATGGAACTACAACCACATTCAAGGGAGAAAGAAATGGGACTCCTCAACAAAATCCGCGGCGAGTTTATTGACATTATCGAATGGCTGGATTCTTCACCGGATACCATGCTGTTTCGTTTCGAACGATACGGGAATGAGATCAAGTACGCGTCCAAGCTTGTGGTGCGTGAATCCCAGGTGGCCGTATTCGTCAACGAAGGTGAAATCGCGGACGTGTTTTCACCGGGAACCTACACCCTGGAAACAAAAAACATGCCGATTCTCACCACCCTGAAGGGATGGAAGTACGGCTTTCACAGCCCCTTCAAGGCGGAAGTGTATTTTGCCAATACCCGTCAATTCACGGACAGGAAATGGGGGACGAAAAACCCGGTCATGCTCAGAGATCCGGAGTTCGGCCCCATCCGCCTGCGGGCCTTCGGTAACTACGCTCTGCGTGTCAAGGATCCTGCGGAATTGATCCGCCAGGTGGCGGGAACGGACAACCGGTTTTCTGCCGATGAAATCACGGAGCAACTGAAAAATATTATTATCACTCGTTTCTCCGACACCCTTGCCGAAAGCAAGATCCCCGCCATTGATCTGGCCTCCCAGTACGATGAACTGTCCATCATGATCCAGGAAAAAATCGGCACTGAGTTCAATGAATACGGCCTGGAACTGACAAAATTCCTGGTGGAGAACATCTCCTTTCCGGAGGAAGTGGAACAGGCCATTGACAAACGCAACAGCATGGGCGTGATCGGCAATCTGAACCGATACATGCAGTACCAATCCGCCAACGCCATGGAATCGGCGGCGGAAAATCCCGGGGGAGCCGCGGGAGAAGGGATCGGACTGGGAATGGGTTTCGCCATGGCAAATCAGATGGCCAAGGGATTCTCTCAACAGCAGGGCGGCGGTACGGAGGCACAATCCCCCCCCCCGATTCCCGGTGAGGTAAAGGTGTTCCTGGCCATAGAAGGCAAGCAGACCGGCCCCTTCACCGAAACCGACCTGAAGGCAAAGATCGCGGACGGATCGTTCACACCGGACACGCTGATCTGGAAGTCCGGCATGCAGAACTGGCTGCGAGCCGGAGAAGTCCCGGAAGTATCCCGTTTATTCACCTCCATGCCGCCCCCGATTCCGGAATCCGAATAGCCTCGACTGCATCGAATTCATCCTGATCCGGAATATGAATATGGAACACATCACGAAAACCGCCCCTGAAGTAAAGTGCAAGGGGTGCGGGGCCCTGCTCCACTTCCTGCCCGGAACATCCTCTCTGCAATGCGAATACTGTGGCACACGAAATGAGATCGCGCCGGACACCGCCACCATCGAGGAGACGGACTACAACCGTTTCCTCCAGGATCAGTACGAAAAAGAGGAGCGGATGGAGGTGGTTATGGTCCGGTGCTCGGAGTGCGGCGCCCGGATCACCCTGAAACCCAACATCACCGCCGACCGCTGCCCCTATTGCGCGTCCCCGATCATGGTGGAAGGCGGCAGTACCAGCCGGGTGCTGAAACCGAAAGCCCTGGTACCCTTCCAGGTGGGCGGTTCACAAGCCAGGGAGAGTTTTTCCAATTGGTTGAAAAACCTCTGGTTTGCGCCCTCTGACCTGAAACAAAAAGCCCACCACCAGAAAATTGAAGGAATCTATATTCCCTTCTGGACCTATGATGCCAGCACCCTGAGCGCGTATTCCGGTCAACGGGGAGATCACTATTATACTTCGGAAATCCGTACCGTGATGGAAAGAGGACGCTCGGTCACCCGCCCGAGCCGGACTCGCCATACCCGTTGGTCACCGGTTGCGGGCGATGTTCAGGCGGATTTCGATGACATTCTCGTGCCCGGTACCCGAACCCTGAATGAAGCCCAGGTCCGGAAACTGGAACCCTGGCACCTGGGGTCACTGGTCCCGTTCAATGAAAAATTTCTCAGCGGCTTCCGTTCCCAGGCCTACCAGGTGGCGCTTACGGAAGGGATGAAAATCGCCCGCCGCATCATGGAAAGCAGAATCCGTGATTCCGTCAGAAACGACATTGGGGGAGATGAACAGCGAATCGACTCACTGGAGGTTTCCTACAACCAGGTCTCCTTCAAGCACATCCTCTTGCCCGTGTGGGCGTCCTCCTACCGCTATGGGAACAAAGTCTATCGTTTTCTCATTAATGGCCAGACCGGAGAGGTGCAGGGGAAACGACCCTTCAGCTGGTTCAAAATCATCGGCTCCCTGCTGGGTATCGCCCTGGTGGTCATCATCCTGGCCGCGATATTTTAAAAAGTTGGAGAGAAAGGAGAGTTGGAGAGTTGGAGAGGGAAGCGTACCGTGCCCTCAAAATGATTCCCTGCAAACACCTTTCTCGCAAATACCTGAATAATTGTGTTACGACTCTCCGTAACCGGCTGTATGATTCCAAGACATTTTCCCATTTCCAGGATGGCAAAAAGATTGCTTCGAGATTGTATTCACGGATTGAGAGGAGTGCAATGAAAAACCGACAAGTGATCCCAGCCTTCCTTCTGATCCTGCTGGCACAGCCATTGTTGACCCGGGCCGCGGATCCCCCGTTGATTCGAACCATTCTCAACGGCGCAACCGCCTATTGTCAACGTCTTGAGCAAGCGGCTTTCCGTTTCACCTGCCTGGAAAAGGTGAAACAGCGTACCCGCCGCGGCGGCCGACAGGAATTCGTCTACGATTACCAGTTGATCAAGGAAGGCGAAACCATCCGGGAGCAGCGTATCCTGAAGGAGCGCGACGGCAGGCCCGTTTCCACTCTCGATAAAACCGGAAACCGTCGTTTTTCGGCGGAGCTGTTTTCTTACCGGGCCGCCCTGGCCCCCATCTACCTCCTGGGCTCGCAATACCGCCACCGTTTCCGCTATGCCGTCACGGGCAAACGACGCCTGCTGGGTCGCCCGGCCTGGGAAGTCACCATATTCAGACGCCCCGACTCCCCGACACCCGC
>CAYVBC010000227.1:0-3049 GCA_964449545.1 uncultured Clostridia bacterium
ACCACCATGCCGACAGGTTCATCACTGCTGCCAGAACCAGAGCGATGACCATGCCGACACGCCCACCGGCCACCCGGCCCACCACCATCAGCAGTGCCGTCAGCGCGGCAAGTAGGAACAATGTCTTGGTCTGTTTCACCCGTGCCTCCCCGCCGCCATATCCGGCGGCAACCTTATTTATATTATAAACCAGCCGTGCAAGCCACACAAGGCGGGCCGAACACCTCTCCGTACCGGTTCCCAGTCCCATCCGTTTACGTTCACTTTGGTCTCATTCCCCCGACCTTTTTGAGCTGAAGTAGAAAGGAAACAGTCATCTTCTTGTCTCTCCAACTGTCCATTCTCTCCAACGGCCATCCGTTTGCGCGTGAATCGGGTTGTTGTTATAATCCCACTTTCTCAGAAGAAATAAGGATGACATGAAAAAATCGATCCGTCTTCATCCCTCCATTTGGGCCTTCACCACCTATTTCACCGAAGGGTTCCCCTTTATCGTCATCCGCACCGTTTCTTCCGTCTATTTCCGTGATCTGAAGGTCTCACTGGAAAGCATCGGTCTGACCTCTCTCTTTGGATTGCCCTGGATCCTCAAATTCCTCTGGGCACCCCAGGTAGACGGAATTGCCACCAAACGTCGCTGGCTCCTCTCCACCCAGGGAGTCCTGGTGGCGGTGATGATTCTGGCCGCCCTGTTCGCCCCCCTGGGGTTCGGGGTCCGCGCGCTGGCCCTCCTCTTTTTCATCGGCTCCTTTGTGGCCGCCACCCACGACATCGCCATTGACGGGTACTACATGGAGGCCCTCGACCGGGAGGGACAGGCCCGCTACGTGGGGTACCGGGTCATGGCCTACCGCATCGCCATGATGACCGGCACCGGGGCCGTGGTGACCATCGGCGTCACGGCCGGATGGCGGATTGCCTATGGCGCAGCCGCACTCATTTTCGGGGCATTTTTCCTGTTCCACCTCCTGTTTCTGGCGGAAGTCGAGGAACCGGGACTCCCCATGAAAAGATGGATCCGCGGTCTGTTCCGTCCACGAAGCCTGGCCGCGGTCTCAGCCATTGTAGCCACAATATTGATCCTTCGTGCCGCGTTTGCGTCGGATTCCTGGCTGAAGCTGAAATCACGGTTCCCGGCTCTGAGCCGGGTCAATTTTTCCCATTGGGTGGCTTTTCTCCTGGTTCTGGCCCTGGTCCTGGTGGGCATCTTTCGAAAATCATTGCGGCGCCGCCTGGTCCGCAATCCAGATTCACATTTCAGCCAGGCTTTTGTTTCATTCATGGAACGGGACCGGGTCGGCCTCATCCTGGCATTCATCATCCTCATGCGCACCGGGGAATGGGCGCTCTCCACCATGGTGGCCCCCTTTATCGTGGACCTGGGGATCAAGATTCATTATGGATGGATCAGCGCGTTTATCGGGCTTCCCGCTTCCATCGGCGGCGCCCTGCTCGGGGGGTGGGCCATCTCACGCTATGGCCTTCGCCGCACGATCTGGCCCTTCCTGCTGGCCCAGAACGTGACCAACCTGGTGTACATGGGAGCCGCCTTCCACCTGGCGCCATTCATCTCCACCGGCGGCGCTGGAACGGAATGGATGGGCACAGGCAATCTGATCCTCGTGGCCGGTGTTCATGGATTTGATCAATTTGCCGGTGGACTGGGTACCGCGGTATTGATGACCTACCTGATGCGCATCTGCAGCCGCAGTTTCAAGGCCTCCCACTATGCCATCGGATCGGGCCTCATGAATCTGGGCGGCCTCTTTTCCGGAATCATGAGCGGGATTATCGCGGGATGGCTGGGATACGCCTGGCTCTTCGGCGCCAGTTTCCTCATGTCCGTCCCGGCCATGCTGCTGATCCCGGGATTGCCCTATCTGGATGAAAAGGGAAAATAAGTTAGAGAGTTGGAAAGTTGGAAAGTTGAAAAGTAGGGGCGTATGGCATACGCCCGAAAGTTGAAAAGAGGCAAAGAGGGAAAGGAAGAGTCAGAGACGCTCGCGGATCCAGGGGATCACCTGGGACAAGCCGGATTCCAGATCAATTTCAGGTTTGAATCCGAGGACTCTTCCCGCTCTGGTGATGTCCGGACGCCGCCGGGCGGGGTCATCCCGGGGAAGATCAATGAAATCAAGGGATGAGGAGGAGTTCGTCCGCTCCAGTACCAGTTGGGCCAGGCGTCGGATGGTGACCTCTTCGGGATTACCCAGATTGATCACCTCTCCCCCCAGGTCCGGATGAACGGACAAACGGAAGACTCCCTCCACCATGTCGTCCACGTGACAGAAGCTGCGGGTCTGGTCTCCGGTACCATGGAGGTTGATGGTCTCCCCCTTCAGAGCCCGTGAGATAAATGTGGGAACCACCCTGCCGTCACCCATACGCATCCGGGTCCCATAGGTATTGAAAATCCGGGCGATCCGCACATCCAGGTCATGCTGTCGGTGGTACGCCATGCACATGGCTTCGGAAAAACGCTTCGACTCCGTGTACACGGAACGGGGCCCAACGGGATTCACGTATCCCCAGTAAGTTTCGGGCTGCGGGTGAACCTGGGGTTCCCCGTACACTTCGGACGAGGAGGCAAATACCACCCGGGCATTCTTTGCCCGGGCCAGCCCCAGTGAGTTCAATGTACCCAGGGAATCCACCTTCATCGTCTGAATGGGAAACTGGGCATAGTCCAGCGGGGACGCGGGGCAGGCGAAATGGAGGATCAGATCAATGGGTTCCGCGAAATAAAGATACTGGGTGACATTGTAGTGGATGAACCGAAAGTCCGGATGATCCACCAGGTGAGCAATATGATCTATGGAACCGGTCAGCAGGTTGTCCAGGGCAATAACCCGCCAGCCACTTGCCAGGAAACGATCACATAAATGAGACCCCAGAAAACCGGCACCCCCGGTGATCAGGACTCGCCGTAGCGGATCCCGGTTCCGTCCCCGGGTGGTGGGATCCACGCAGGCGGAATTATCCGCCTGCGGTATCCCTTTTCCACCCGATGAATCCAAGTCATTCACTCAAGATCAATAGACCCTTTGGT
>CAYVBC010000228.1:0-3031 GCA_964449545.1 uncultured Clostridia bacterium
GGTTCGCATGGCCGATTGCCGGACCGGAGATGTGCGCGACATTTTTGAGGAAACCGTGGACACCCAGTATGAATCCGGTCAGGATGCCGGCTGCTGGCGCTACGTGTCCGAATCCAACGAAATCCTCTGGTATTCGGAACGCAGCAACTGGGGCCATTTGTACCTGTATGACGTCCATACCGGGAAATTGAAAAATCAAATCACCTCCGGGGACTGGGTGGTCAGAAGCGTCATGCACGTCGACCCCGAACGGCGGATGATCTATTTTGTCGCCGGAGGCAGGGAAAAGGGCGTCAACCCGTATTTTCGCAACCTCTACAGCGTCAAGTTCAACGGCAGGAAACTGAAGCGCCTGACCCCGGAACCCGGCGACCACGTGGTCATGCTTTCTCCTGACAAGCGCTATTTTATCGATATCAATTTCCAACCCGATGTGCCACCGGTATATACCGTCAGAAAATTACACGGAAAACCCGTCGCCATCCTTGAAAAAACCGACATTTCCCGCCTGCTGGCAACCGGCTGGACACCGCCTCATCCCTTTACAATAAAATCCGCGGACGGACGCTTTGACCTGTACGGTGTTTTCTATACCCCTTCCAATTTTGATCCGAGCCGATTCTATCCCGTTATCGATTATATTTATCCCGGTCCATCGGGAGGCAGTTTTTCCCACTGGGAATTTTCCACATGGGGAGACTTCAATGCCCTGGCGGAACTGGGATTTATCGTTGTGCGCCTGGAAGGCAGCGGCAATCCCTTCCGGAGCAAAGCCTTCCATGATTCCAATTACGGCAACATGGCGGAGAACACGCTGCCGGACCAGGTCTCCGCATTAACGCAACTGGCTTCCAGGTACAAATTCTTTGACCTGAGCCGGGTAGGAATCTACGGACACTCGGGAGGCGGATTCGCCACTGCCGCCGCCATGTTCAAGTATCCGGAATTCTTCAAAGTCGGGATTTCCGAGTCCGGAAACCATGACAACCGCGCGTATGAAGACGACTGGGGTGAACGTTACATCGGTCTGGAAAGAAAAAATGCCCAGGGAGTATCCAATTATGCGGACCAGGCCAACCCGGTATATGCCAAGAATCTGCGGGGCAAACTCCTGCTCATTTATGGCGGCATGGACGACAACGTCCCGCCCGGCAATACCGACCTGGTGGTGGATGCCCTGATCAAGGCCAACAAGGATTTTGACCTGCTGCGGCTTCCGTACGAACGTCACATATATTCTACGGACCGCTATTACGTCATGCGTCGGCGCTGGGATTATTTCGTGAGAAATCTGTTGAAGGCCACGCCGCCCCATGAATTCCGGATCGAGATTGAACCGGACCCGAGAATAAACGAAAATAATTGAACAGTGCCATTCCACCCCCTGCCCCCGGAAACGGGAGCAACCCCGGATTCTGATCGGTTCATCTCGACACAAAGAGCCAGGCGATCCCTGAGCCCGGGGGCAACCCAGTTCAAAGGTGGTGACGCCGTCGTTGGGGGTCAGATCCTCGAAGTATTTGGTTAATGGAAATGTCGGTGGATCAGTTTTTTTGGAGCCGATCCTTCAACCTCCGTGCGGATGGGGTCACGGCCAATCCGCCTTTGCCGGTGCATTTCACGCAGTCCGGCATCTGCCGACCCACCTCGGAGACGGTCTGAATCACTTCACCCAGGGGGATGACGGGGTCGAATCCGGAGCGGGCCATGATGGCGGAGGAGAAGGCGTTCACCGCGGCACTGACGTTCTTCCCCAGGCAGGGGACCTCCACCCGGTCGGCCACCGGGTCACAGATGAGGCCGATCATGTTCTGTATGGCCATCGAGGCGGCGGCCACCGCCTGCCCGGCGGTTCCCCCCATGAGCTGGACGATCCCCGCCGCGGCCATTCCCGAGGCCGCCCCGCACTCCACCTGGCAGCCATGCGCTTCGGCGGAAAAACCGGGTCCCATGGCAAACCAGGCACCGATCATTCCCGAGGCGAAATAGGCATGGATCAACTGCTCCGGAGTGGATCCCAATGCAACGGACACGGCTTGCAACACACCGCCCACGGTTCCGGCGGATCCCGCCGTGGGGTTGGCCACGATCAGCTCCAGGGCGCTCTTGGCCTCCATAATGGCGGTAACATTGGCGACAATATGATTGAAAATCGTGGGGGGGATGGCTCCCGCCTTTTCCGCCTGATCCACCAGGTGGCATTGTCGATGCAGAATGCGGTCCTCGTATTCCGTTCCTTCCAGACCCCTGCGGATGCTCTGCTCAATAACGGCGATGATCTGTTCCATCCTTTCCCGCAAAGATTCCCGGGAAAGGCCGCTGCGGCATTCCTCATAGAGCATGCCCATGGATCCCAGGTCCATACCCCGGGGTTTGGCATATTGAAGCATCGATCGGATGGAATCAAAAGGCAGGGCTTTCTCATTCCCCGACAAGATCGGCAGAACCGGTTCGATGCGGATCCAGCCCGCCAACACCTGGGGGAAGGGTTCAGGGGATTTCAGGTTCAACAGGGTTCCCTCGGGTCCTTTGTGTTCCTCCAGTCGTACCTTGTTCGCCATATTCGGTTTCAGCTTGTCTTGAACCCATTTCCTCACTTCACGGATCTTTGCGTCCGCCGCTTTTTCGGCGAATACCAGAAGTTCATGGTAATCGCCCCGGATACTCACCGGGAGGTCATCGATCCGCTGGATTTCAAAGGCACCACCGCCCGTGGAGATCGCCTGGATCCTGGCCTGCCGGCCGGCTGCTCCCTCCAGGGTCAGCCGCACGGTGTTGGTATGGGTGGTGGGGAAACAGCTGATGCCATATTCGATCTCTACTCCCCGTTCCCGGGCCAGCCGCCCGGTCTCTTTTATGCGGTCATCCCGGATATCCAGGCCCAGCAACCCGCCATCGATGCCCATGGCGGTCCCCTGTTCCCGGAAGTTGGCACACCAGGCCCCATCCCGGTCAAACTCCACCAGCGCCCGGCGCAGCGGCTCGTTCAGGATCTGCAGGCATATACGGGCGATCCTCCAGGAAGCGGCGG
>CAYVBC010000229.1:0-3024 GCA_964449545.1 uncultured Clostridia bacterium
ACGGCAACTTTAAGCACGGCCACCTCGTTTACTCCCCTGTTTTTTTATGCTAGGGTAGTGCCATGGACAAAGAGAAATCCAATCTGATCCGTAAATCCCTGCGGGAGATTCAACTGCTGGAAAGAGAACTCCAGGCCAGGGCGCAGGTCACCCGCATCCCTCCTTTCGCGGGCGAGTTCAGTGAATACCCCGAATCACTCGCCCGGGAGGTGGTTCAACTGTATCAACAGAAGGGGATCAAGCATCTTTATTCACATCAGGCCCGGGCCATCGAAGAGATCCTGGCCGGCGGTCACGTGGTGGTGGCGACTCCCACCGCATCGGGAAAAACCCTGGTCTACAACACGGTCACCCTGAACGCCCTGGTGGAAGACGCCGGGGCCAAATCGCTCTATGTCTTCCCCACCAAGGCCCTTTCCCAGGACCAGCTTGCCGAACTGGTGGATCTGAACCGTCAACTGGGAGACCGGCTTGGGCTGCACACCTACGATGGGGACACGCCTCAATCCATGCGCCGCTCCATTCGCAGACAGGCCCAGATCGTGCTCACCAATCCATATATGCTGCATTCGGGGATCCTGCCCCATCATACCAAGTGGATCAACCTCTTTGAGAACCTTCGCTATGTGATCATTGATGAACTGCATTCCTATACCGGCGTGTTCGGTTCGCACATGGCGAATGTGATCCGTCGCCTCAGGCGGGTCTGTCATTTTTACGGCAGTGACCCGGTATTCATTCTCTCATCGGCAACCATTGCCAATCCCCGCGAACTGGCGGAAAAAATCATTGAGGCACCCGTCACGGAGATCAGCCGGAACGGTGCGCCCCGGGGAGAAAAATTTCTGGTTTTCTTCAACCCCCCGGTGGTGAACCAGCAGTTGGGAATTCGTAAAT
This sequence comes from uncultured Clostridia bacterium, assembly GCA_964449545.1. Classification (GTDB taxonomy): domain Bacteria; phylum Acidobacteriota; class Aminicenantia; order UBA2199; family UBA2199; genus UBA876. The sequence goes on from CAYVBC010000229.1 coordinate 898, forward strand.
CCTACGTCACCATGGCTCGCCACGTCACGGGTATCCTTTTGAAAAACAACCTGCAGGTGATCACATTCGCCAACTCCCGTCTGACCACGGAAATCCTGGTCAAATACCTGAAGTCGGACTTTGAAAAACATTTCACCCACAGGGGCGCCGTGCGCGGGTATCGGGGGGGATATCTTCCGAAAAAAAGGCGTGAAATTGAAAAAGGGCTCCGTGAGGGACAGATCAAGGCCGTGGTTTCCACCAATGCGCTGGAACTGGGAATCGATATCGGTTCCCTGGACGCCGCGGTGCTGGCCGCATACCCCGGGACCATCGCCTCCACCTGGCAGCGCATGGGACGGGCGGGCCGTCGCAGCGGAGAATCCATCGCCGTCCTGGTCTCCTCATCTTCACCCGTGGACCAATTCATTGCCGGCCACCCGGAGTATTTTACCCTCGGCTCTCCGGAACAGGGCCGAATCAATCCGGACAACATCTCTATTCTCATAGACCATATCAAGTGTGCCGCCTTTGAACTTCCCTTTACTTCGGACGAATCTTTCGGGAAGGAAAACCTGAAGGAGATCCTGGATTACCTGTCCGAACACCAGGTGCTTTTTCAGCGGGAAGACAAGTGGTTCTGGACTGAGGAGGGATACCCCGCTGACGCAGTCAGCCTGACCCGCGTCACCTCGGACAACTTTGTCGTGGTGGATCGAACGGGTCCCGAGCAGGTGATTGCCGAAGTGGATTTTTCTTCAGCTCTCGAAACCCTCCACCCCAAAGCCATCTACATCCTCGAAGGAACTCAGTACGTGGTGGAGGAATTCGACTACGAGAACCGCAAGGCTTTCGTGCGCGAATCCCACTCCGATTACTACACCGACGCCATCACCCACACCAAGATCTCGGTCCTGGACCAGGTGGATGAAACCCATTCGTTCCCCACCACGAACGCTTTCGGCGATGTTCACGTGTTCTCTCAGGTGGTGGGATTTAAAAAACTCAAATTCTTCACCAATGAAAACGTGGGCGCCGGAGACCTGCAGCTTCCCCAGCAGGAGATGCACACCACGGCATTCTGGTTCACCATCAGCGGAGAGCTTCTGGAAAACATCGATATCCCGGCTGAAGACAAGGTGGAAGCCGTAACGGGAATCGCATATCTCATGCGCCACATGGCCTCGGTGATCCTGATGTGCGCTCCCCGTGACCTCGGCGTCGCGGTGGAGGACAACCTGACGCAAACAGCCATTCCCCGCATGCGAATCCGCGGAAACGCACCGATTCAGGGAAAATTTGAGCCTTCCGTTTATATATACGACAACTACCCCAACGGGATCGGATTCTCACAAACCCTGTATGAGCAGACGGAAAAGCTACTGGCAGACACACTTTCGGCCATTGAAATATGCGATTGCTCCCGGGGATGTCCCTCCTGCGTCGGCCCCCCGGTTCGCATTGAAGGGAAACATAAGCAGGCAGCGCGGTTTCTTCTGAATCAGCTGCTGGGACGCGGCGTCAACTGACGGACTGTCCGGATGGGCCTTCTTTTCCCTTCTGCACAATCTCCTCAAATAGCCGCTTGAATTGCGTGGGCGAGGTCACATAGGGAATCAGCGTATATCGGCTCAGAATCCTGCTTTGCTTAATTACGGTGATATGATCGGGCGATTGAACGGCAAAACGCAGGATTTCTCCCCCGGAGAAATGATACAGTTCGAGGGGCACCATGCGATGCACCACGCAGCAGGCTGCGCCCAGGCGGTCAACCAGCTTCATGTCCAGCTCAGTCTCTTCCAGGTCAACCTCCTCCACCAACTTCTGGTCCGCCAAAAACAGGTGAAGTTCTTCAACGGTCAGCACCCCCATCATAACAAAAATCTCTCCCAATGGCTTCTTCATGAATGCCTGTTTGCGGATGGCTTCTTCCAGTTGGCCACGGGTAATCTTTCCCGCTTTCACCAGCATGTCACCCAGGCGGGGGTTGCGATGGCTGAGAATACGCTCACGCCGTTCCCTCAAAGCCGGGGGGCACTTTTCCCAGAACCGTTTCCGGAAGGCCTCGTCGGCTCCGCAGAAACACTTCAGGCAGAAAGGGCAGACCGTGGTGGGGGATGTGTGATTGCACAGAACGGCTTCTGCCGC
>CAYVBC010000230.1:0-3015 GCA_964449545.1 uncultured Clostridia bacterium
GAACGATAACGGGAAGAAAAGACCATGAATACCGAAAACAAGAAACCCAAACGAAACACGGATCCCCTGGATATGAGTCAATACCATTTGAATAGACTCCCCAGGAAACAGGCCACGAAATTTGAGTTCTGGATGTCACGGATCGGTGGTCCCCTGGCCCTTCTTTCCTTCGTTCTACTGAATTTTTTTACAAAAATTCCCTTCCTGAAAAATATTGATCCCGCCACCCTGAACGAAACCGCCCGCCAGCTTTACGACCAGGTGGGGGGGGATGCGTTTTCCGCCAAGAACATCTCCATGCTGGCGGTCTTCACGGCCGCCCTGATCCTGTGGATCACGGAAGCGGTACCCAACTATCTCACCTCGTTGATCCTGATCATCTCCCTGGTCCTGACCAATGTGATATCCGAAGTGGATGCCTACCACCAGCTGGGTCACAAGATCATGTGGCTGAACATTCTCTCATTTATCCTGGCGAGCATGCTGGTCAAAACAGGAGCGGCCAAGCGGTTCGCATTGTGGTTCATCGTCCGCTTCGGCAAGAACGCTTCCTCTATCTTTCTCAGCTTCATGGCCATCAACCTGGTGCTCTCGGCATTCATCTCCGCCACCACGGCCAAGGCCGCCATTCTGCTGCCCATCTTCATGGTGGTAGCCGCGGTATACGGTGCCCGGGGAGGGAAAAACAGGAACAATTTCGGCAGAAATATCGTGCTGCAGAATTTATTCCAGATCAATGTCGCCGCCGGCGCATTCGTAACGGGTTCGGGAGCGAACCTGTTGGCCGCGGCCCTGATCAGCGGTGCCATCGGCTCGGACATCTTTTTCTCGGACTGGCTGGTGGTGGCCTTCCCCATCGCCCTGGCCATGCTGGTCATCGGCTGGCTGGTGGGCACGAAAATCATCTTCCCCATGAAACCGGAAGAGCGGAAACCCCAGATCGCAGGCGGCATGGCCTATCTGAAAAAGGAACTTCGCCAAATGGGAAAAATCAATCTCCAGGAGATCAAGTCCGTATTGATATTCGTGGCCGTGCTGTTGTTGTGGGTCACGGACCGCTGGCACGGCATCAGCGCCACGGCGGTCGCCTTTCTGGGAGCGGTGGTCGCCCTCACGCCGCGGATCGGCGTGGTCAAATGGAACGATGTGGATATCCCCTGGCACCTGCTGCTCTTTTCCGCCGGCGCCTATACCCTGGGAGCGGGGTTTAAATTCACCGATCTGCCCGCGATTTCGGTCAACGCGGTTTTCGATGGCCTGGGATTCGGCGCGAACACCCCCTTCTGGTTATTGTACGTCATCCTCACCGGGGCAATGCTTTTCAGTGCCCTGTTGTCCCAGTCCAAGACCATGCGGACCCTGATCTTCATCCCCATTGCCATCGGCGTGGCCCAGAAATTCGGCTACCCCATCATGAGCCTGGCATTCCCCGTCGCCCTCCTGATCGAGCATGTATACGTACTACCCTTCAACAGCAAACCCGCCGCCCTGCTCTACGTCACGGATCAATACAGCTGGTCGGACACCTTCAAGTTCGGCATCACCATGATGGTGATTGCCTGGGGAATGAGCATCCTCATGGCCATGACATTCTTCCGCTTCATGGGCATCACCCCCAACGGCCTGGGGCTGTTTTAGCCCGGTTGCCCGTTCCCCCATTCTCATTGACAATCGGATCCCCTTTTCCCATACTGGAACCACCAGTTCCCGCCATTGACTTGAGGAGGTTTCGCCATGGGTCACGCGCATGTATCCAAGAATTTCCTGAATCTTCAACAAAGGCTGGATAAATCTCCGCAGGGCGCGCCGGAATCGGAAACCCTGTTCCGCATCCTGCAGGAGCTGTTTTCCGAAGAGGAAGCCCGGCTGGTCTCCAGTCTCCCCTTCCGCTATTTCACCGTGGCCACGGCAGCGGCCATCTGGAAGATGACCGAAGCCGAAACGGAAACGATTCTCAACACTCTGGCGGACAAAGGGTTGCTGCTGGACTTCAAGTCCAAAGAGGAACGCCGTTTTATGCTGGCCCCCACCATGGCGGGATTCTTTGAATTCTCCCTCATGCGCACGGACGGACGCTTTGACGCGAAGCTGCTGTCTGAACTATATCACCAGTACATCAACGTGGAGAAAGACTTCGTTCACGTACTGAACATCTCCCCTCCCATTGACCGCGCCTTTATCCACGAGGACCAGATTCCGGAAGAGTCCTTTTCCGAGGTACTCGACTATGAGCGGGTTTCACACGTGATCGACACCTCCACCTGTATCAGTGTTGGCCGCTGCTACTGCCGTCACAAGATGGAACACCTGGGCAAGGCCTGCGACAATCCCCAGGAAGTGTGCCTCACCTTCAACGGAACGGCCCGCAACCTGATCGACCACGGGATCGCCCGGGAAATCTCCAGGGAAAGAGCCCATGAGATCATCCGGGAGGTGGAAGCGCTCGGGCTGGTCCATATCGGCGACAACGTTCAGAACGAAGTCGCGTGGATCTGCAACTGCTGTTCCTGCTGCTGTGAAGCCCTGCAGGCGTACAGGCGCCTGGGGTACGTCCGGAATATCCATACGAACTTCGAGGCGGAGATCCTTCAGGATATGTGTGTGGCCTGCGGCCAATGCGCCCGGAAATGCCCGGTGGAAGCGATCCGCGAGGACAAAAATGAAAAAGGCGAAACCCGGTTCACCGTTAACCTTGATCGCTGCATCGGGTGCGGCGTGTGCGGTCGTTTCTGCCCCACCGGCGCCATCCGCTTCAACCGCAGGGATCCGCTGAACCGGACCCCGAAAGACGGATTCGAACGTATGATCCGCTCTGCCATCAATACCGGAAAACTGGGCAACCTGATATTCGACAACTACCACCTCTGGACCCACCGCATGCTGGGGCGCATGGTCAACATCCTGTTGAACCTCAACCCGGTGCACAAGCGCATGATGAAAGAGCAGGTACAGTCGCGCTTTCTGCGCTACGCGGAGAATAAGATGAAGAAAGTGAAAGAGAAAAAAAGTTGAAAA
>CAYVBC010000231.1:0-2998 GCA_964449545.1 uncultured Clostridia bacterium
CGCTGCTGCCCGGAGTCAATCTCCCGGAGTTTCTCATGGGGCATTCTGGATTCCGCCGCGGCAAGGTACGCTTTATGGCCCCGGATCACCTCGTTTCCCCGGGGAATTTCAATATGAAGATCATGCCATTTCTGATCCATGGGGAATAAAGATGTGAAGTCTACCACCAGGCGGGCATGAAGTAATGTAGAGATCCGTGTGTAGATTTCAACCAGGACTTCGGGTCCGGATGCGGCAAAGTAGCGTCCGCCCGTGGCTTCCGTCAGTTTACGGAGAAGGCGGGGGTTGACTTTATTTCCCAGGCCGATGGCGAAGATGGATACCCGGAGGCGTTGCGCCAACTCTATGACATCGGCTTCTGAGTGGGTGCTGCGGTTTTCGCGGCCATCCGTAAGGATCAGCGCGGCGCGCATGGCCTGGTCCGGGGCGTGGAAAAAAAGCTGAATGCCCTGGAATACGGCATCCAGCAGAGCGGTGTCGCTTCCCGTTCGGGTGGCCCTGATCGCGGCCTCAATCCGGCTCCTGTTGTGGGAAAAATCGCTGGCCACCTCCACACTCGTGTCAAACCGCACGAAGGCGCTCTGATCCCGATCCCGCATGCGGGCAACGAATTCCGAGGCTCCGTCCCGCGCGCGTGAAATGGCCGCCCCACGCATGCTGCCGCTCCGGTCCATGATCACAGCCGTGAAAACGGGGATTTTCACCTGGTCCAGGGTATGCACGGAAAGCCGGGTTACGCGCTGGTTGTTTTCAAAGAGGCGGAATCCGCGGGGATCGATGGGTACGGGTCGTCCCATCGGGTCTGAAACGGATAGAACCACGCGGATGCGAGGGTAATGTTTCAGGCTGATTGAAGTGAGTTGAACCGTATGAGCGGGGGCAATGGGAGTGGTAAGTAGAACACCCAGGATTGAAAGAACCGTCTTTCTGAAAATGTTCATAACCCCCTCCCGGGGAGTTTACGGCATTGTGCCCGGCCGATCAGAACAATTTGAATTGCAGCTTGACCACACCGCAGATGATTTCATCACCATCATTCAACTCTTTTCGGGTTTCCAACCGGCTGCTGTTCAGGATCACCGGGTTTGTCTCACTTCGATTCTCCAGGGTGTACACACCCTTGTCAAACACAATCCGTGCGTGCCTTCGGGAGACGGATTCATCTTCCAGGATGATGTCACCGGTTACCCGTCCGATGGCTGTCTCATAACCCAGGGGGAAGCTTTTCCCCTGGTTGGGTCCCACAATGACTTCCAACTGTGCCAGGGGGTCGGGAACCGCTTTGGTGCGAAGTCCCCCCACCGCGTTGTCCACTTCTCTGGAAGTGACCTGGCGGGTCCGTTTGTCTCCGGGGGAAGATGACGTGCTCGAAACAGGGTCTGACCCGGAGTCCTTATGAGCGGGTTTACGCAACAGGACCACCAGGAGGATCACCACAATGATGGTAATCAGCCCGATGAGTACATAAATCAGTATGTTTTCCTGAGAATCCGCCGTGGACGGAGGACGGACTACACCGCCTTCAAGGGTACGGGTGGATTCACGAATATAGGACTCCTGGCTTTCCGGAAAGACCTGGACGATTCCCCGGACTGTGACCCGGGTCTGCGGGGCGGGCAGTGTGTTTGCCACGACCCGGATTGTCTGGTCGCTGTTGTCCAGTACCACGTAGAATCCGCGTTCTTGCGGGGAGGCGGGTGTCTGAACGCTGACCACCTCACCCGTGATCTGAACACTCAGGTTAAAAAAGCGCTGCGGGGTATCAAGGATGTCACGGACAAAGACCTGTTGCTGAGCCGGAAGAACACCAGTGGCGACACAGCAGATGATCACGGCGGCAATCCATAGATTTTTAGTTTTCATAACTCCTCCTGGGATGGCTGGATTTTTGACGCTTTATTGTGAAAATTCTGTTCCACGGAATCCGGTGATTCAACTTGTGATTCGGGCATCCGGGATTTCCCGGTGGTCCGGATCAAAGTGACGGCGAGCAACGCGCACAGTATGCTCAATAGCAGGAGCAGGGAGATGATCCACGCGCGTCTGCGTCGATTCCATTGTGCCGCTGATGATTCGAAACGGCACCGAAGGGGTGATAATTCCTTTTGCCGTTCCCTGCGTCCCGGACGGCAAAAGTGGCCATATTCGATGAGGACAACGGTGATGTTGTCGCTGCCGCCGCGCTGATTGGCCAGGTCCACAAGGCATGTGCCGGCCGCGGAAATATTTTTTGTTCCCCGCAATACGCGGTGAATCTCATCAGACGTGACATGCCCGGTCAATCCATCCGAACACAGGACAAGGACCTCACCCGAGGCGAGTGAAGCCTCCATGGACTCATCCACGGTCAATTCTTCCATCCCACCCAGTGACCGGTACAGCACATTGCGAAGGGGGAACTGGTTGGCATCCCGTGGATCCAGGAGTCCGGCGTCCAGCATGCGCTGTAACATGGAATGATCCGTGGTCAGTTGCTCAATGGTCCGCGTATTCAGGCGATAGATACGGCTGTCTCCGATATGCCCCATGACCAGTCGCGCATGGCTGTTTTTATCCGAAGATGAGGTGGATTCCGGTTCCAGGACCGCAACGGAGCAGGTTGTGCCCATCACCTCTTTCTGGCCGGACTCCGACGCCAGGCGCAGGATCTCTTTGTGCGCCGTGAACAGGCCATTTTCAATGATCTCTTCCGTGAGCGTATGTTCGGTACCCGGCGAAGAAAAGCACTCCTTCAGGATGTGAACCGCTGTTTCAGAAGCGAATTTGCCCGCTTCATGCCCGCCCATTCCATCCGCCACCACCGCGATGAATCGCTTCCCCCGTGTGGCCGTGAACCATGAATCTTCATTCTCATCCCGCACCCGCCCCATGTGGGAGATCCCGAATGATTGAATGGGATTCGTTTCAGATGCCATGCGAGTAAGGTTCGGATTTTTCCCATTTCCGTTTCCGTCAATCTGGGTGTGGAATTCATCCATAAGGTATTAAGATACCATAG
>CAYVBC010000232.1:0-2997 GCA_964449545.1 uncultured Clostridia bacterium
ATTCCGCCTTCCCGCGACGGATCATGAAGCCGGCCAGGTCAATCTCCGCGTCCCCAATTTTCGTGACATGTGGAGTCTCGGATTTCTTGCCGTACCGCCTCATCACCGCCTGAATCCGGGCCACCAGCACCGCGGCACTGAATGGCTTGGTGATGTAATCGTCGATGCCCAGTTCAAACCCCAGCAGCTTGTCGCTCTCACTGGACTTGGCCGTCACCATGATGATCGGAACCCCCGGATCCTTCTCCCGGATACGTCGACATACCTCAAACCCGTCCGGGCCGGGAAGCATGATATCCAGCAGAATAAGATCCGGATGATCCTGCTCAAGGATCCGCAGCCCCTGGATCCCCGTTTCCGCGCCAAGAACCCGGAATCCATGAAATTCAAGTGCGTTTTTCAATGTTTTCGCGATGGTGACATCATCTTCAATGATCAGGATTTTTTCCATGCCTGCCTCTTTTCATTATCCATCGGATCATCCGGATCACCGGGTATGGGCAGCCGGATGGTGAACACCGTCCCTTTCCCCGGTTCACTCTCCACCTTCATCTCTCCACCATGCGCCTGTACGGCATGTCGCGCCAGAAAGAGGCCCAGCCCGCTGCCTTCAATGGATCGAACTTCAGGGGAATCTGAGCGGAAGAAGCGATCAAAAACGCGGCTGATCTCACCCGCCCGGATCCCCATCCCTCGATCACGGACTTTCAGTACCGCTTCCGAATCCTCCCCCACCAGGCTGACGTGGATGTTCTTCTCCCCGCGGGAGTATTTTACAGCGTTTTCCAGGAGTCCGGCCACAACCATCTCCATGGAAACCGCGTCCAGCCACTGGGGTGGGATGGCCGGATCGATCTCAGCACTCATGGTAAACCCGATACGGCTCAGATAGGATTCATAACGGGACAGGACTCCCTGAACCACCGTGTACAACCGTATCTTCTTTCTGGAATATCTCTTTTTCCCCGCGTCGATGCGGGCGAAATTGAGCAGATTTTCAATCAATTCATTCATGTGGCGGGATTCCGTACCAATGGCGTCCAGGAATTCATTCCGCTCGCCGGGATCAGACACCCACCCGGAACGCAGGTTCTCCGCCAGCAGGGACAAGCGGGTGATGGGAGTCCTGAGCGTATGGGCCGCCAGGTTAAGAAATTCGCTCTTTGAACGGATCAGCTGTCGCTCCCTGCGCTCATACTGCAGCCACAATGTAATTCCTCCAACCATCAGGAGGATCAATACCCCGATTAAAAAGTAATTCAGCACCATCTCACGGCGGATCCTGTCACGCAGGTAATGGGAAGATTCCGACAGGAGGATCAGTTCTGGAGAACCGGGGATGGCTTTCACGATGGCTGAAAGCAGAACATGGTCGCGGGATTTTTCCATATTTTCCGCCTCTGCCGCGGAACGAAAACGAACCGACAGTCCATTTCCACCGATGGAGTCGGGAGCCAGGAGGGGAACAAGGCTTTCCGCGATATACCGGTTGGATGTCGTAAATCCGAAACACCGGGACGCTTCGATCCACACCAGGCACAAGGGAATCACCTCTCCCTCCACGGTCACGCCTTGAAAAACCGGAACTTCCTTTCTCCCTGTGAGCCGTTTCAAAATTGAAGCGCTTTTCACGGCCCTGTAAAAGCGGGTTTTTTCACTGTCACTGGTATAAAGATTGCTGAGACGAATCAATTCATTCCTGCGTGACGCATCGTTTTCAAGCCCGGAATCCCTCCGGACATCCGGGTCCACCTCGAAATAAAGCCATTGCAGAGACAGGTCCAGGGAAGAACGGGTGTTCATGAAACGGGAAATGGGCTCCGGTAATCTGGAGCTGGGCAGCGAGGCGATTTCGGTGGAATACCGTTCGATGACGTCCGTGGCTTCGTTTCGGAAAAACTCGTACCGTTTCCCGTTGGGAGTGACCTCCATTTCCACGGAACTTTCATACAGTTCAAGATAACGGGCGAGCGCTTTTTCACGATCCCCCGAGAGCTTGGATATCAACGCAAGTTGTCTTTGGATGATCAGAAAAAGGTCCGGATCCTGTGGACGCAAATCCGACGTATCGCCCAGCGCGATATGAAAAAACCGTTCCGCCTGGGGCAGGCGGTTCATTTTCAGGTAGGATCGCCCGATGGCCGCGTTCAGGCGCGGGGTGAATGGCGCAACCTCATCGCGATCCAGGGCCTCCAGGTAGAGCCGGATGGCACCCACCAGGTCACGGTTCTCCTCTCTTTCCTTTCCCCTGCGGAATAACAACCCGATTCCGCTATTCTGAGTAATCCTGTCCGGTGCCGTGAATATGGGAGAAGTTCCCACGCGGGAAAAGGGAAAGACGTATGTTCCGTCCGCATTGAGGATGAAGGGATACCGGATGATGGGGTACTGGATGGAAAGTGACTTCATTGCCGGCAGCGGATGATTCGCAACCTGGGATGAGTCCAACAGGGTCACGGCCTCCGCCAGCGCTTTTTCGCATCTGGACCGGTATTCAGCGCCCAGGGTGGCCGCCAACTTGTCCAGGCGGGCTCTCAGATCGTTCATGATCTCAATCTCCCGCACCCGGTGCCGGCTGGACACCATGTATATGGCCAGGATAGCGATCAATACCGCGCAGAGAACGGCCAGAGAGAGCCACAGGGCAGGCATTCTTCTTTTTCGATTCACGTCGCTGATTTCAATAGTGGCTTTTGCTCCCGCGCCCCGACACTCATTGCGGACATCGCGGTAAAACCGGTTACAATACCCGGCCGGCGATGAGGTAGCTGATTGAGGCCACCGAACCGCTGAGTACCATTCCCCACAGGATGTCCACGATGACGATGACAATGGGCCAGTCTTTCATTGTGGCCAGGTTGGTGAGGTCATAGGTGGCATAGGTAAAGAAACCGAACAATATTCCCATCACCAGCGTATGGGAAAAAGAATTTTTATCCAGACCCGGCAGCACGGCAAATACCAGGATTCCCACGATAAACAGCAGGTAGAAAATCA
>CAYVBC010000233.1:0-2970 GCA_964449545.1 uncultured Clostridia bacterium
TCCGCATGGACACCCATTATCACCGTTTCCGTCATGGCGTGGCATGGGATGATCCCTGGCTCCTTCTGTGGAGCGGTGAGGGTTTTCTGCAGGGAGGGGTGAGAGGATTTGTGAATCGAGCCAAGCTGAGGGTGACGGACCGCATGAAGAACCGCCGGCGGGTGAATGCCTATGACCTGGATGATACTCGTTTGGAGTCCTGTTACCGCACCATGGTTCGCCATGATGTCCGCCTTCTGTACGGATATGCCCAGGCAACCTTCCGCCTGGCCCACTTCATGCGTCGGTACCCGCGGATTCCGACACTGGACCTCGTGGTGGTCAGTGCGGAGGCTTCCGATCCCGAAGAGATCCGTTTCATGCAGCAGGTCTTCGGGTGCCCGGTGGTGCAGGAATATGGGGCCGTGGAAATGGGGGTGATTGCCGCGGACTTCCCCGGGGCACCGATGCGGGTCATGGAATACACCATGCTTGTGGAGACGGTTCCCCACGAAACGGGACTGTTCGAGATCCTGTGCACGAATCTGTACAACCGGGATTTCCCATTGATCCGTTATCGCATGGAGGACCTCACATCCAGTGGCCTTCACGTGCCGCCCGTGGGCCCCGCGGCGCTGGAGAACGTCATCGGCCGGCGCAATGATATGATCCATATGCCTCCGGACCGCTGGATCCATTCCGCATCCCTGTTGAAGGCGGTGCGGATATCTCCCGGAGTATTGAGGCTGCAGGTGGTGGTGGAGGATAAAAATCAGGTGGTGATTCGATTGGAGACGGAATCCCCTCTCCCGGAGTGTGAACGGAAACGCATGCGCGCAAGGATCCATCGCATCCTTGGGGGCGCAGCGGAAATCACCATTGTGGAGAACGTTCCCTTTGAGACCACCTCCCGGGGAAAACACCGATTCGTGATCCACAGGGAAAAAGCGAATTGGAAATCGCATTCCGTAGATGGATCTGTTTTGTAATTAATTAAGTTCCCCCTCGGGAGATCGGTTGCATTGCACCCCCCTTTCGGATAGAATACATTTTCTTTTCCCGGCAATACCAGAGTGTTTCCGGGCCTGGAATCCAAATGAAAAAAGAATATGATCCCCGGGTATGTCGTCATCTTGAGGAAAAATTTTTTGCCGCCCGCCTGCTGCGTCCCCTGCGCCGTCGTCGGTATGAGTCCGGTCATGTACTGGATTTGGATCTCGAAGGCGTATTTCCCGCGGGGCGCGGCCGGGCACGTCTTGAGATCGAGCGCTTCGTGGGCGGGGGTTTCGCAGGCCAGGTGTACCGTGTCCGCGTCCTGGAAATGAAGAGTGATCAGCCGGTGGGGGGATTGACTGTGGGCCAGGTGGCGGCCATGAAGATCCTGATCCCCCCTTCGGGCTTTGCGCGACTGTTTCGTAACCTGTTGCACTGGATTGGATTTCAGGGGCCTTTTCAGCTTGAAGTGAATCCAGCGGCCGCCCGATCGGGTTCTCTGTGGCAGGCCCTGATCCGGCGTGGTGCCGCACTGGCAATGGGAAGTGAAGATGCCGTGAACCGGGTGCATGCCACGTTTACGGATCCGGGCCTGGGAAGCTGTGGCGAGCTGAGTGACTGGGTGGATGGAAGGACCTGGCGCCTGGAGGTGGATGATCACCTCGATCTTCAGTCGCGATGGCGGCGGGGAAAAGAGATTGATACCACCCACCTGGGTTCCCCGGAGTACCGGGCCAAGAAACGTTTCATGGCCCAACTGGTTTCGTTGCTCCATGAGATGGGGGCCATTGAATTCGCGCGTCAATACGAGTGGAGTACCGGGAAAAGTCAGCCCAACTGCCTGAAACGCAGCAGTGAAAAGGATCCGGAAAAGGGGCTGGTGGCCGTGGATTTCCGGGCCGGACTGACCCTGCTGCCTTTTCTGCCCATGAGTCCGGGAGATGTGAAATTGATCTGGCGCGGACTGATGCGGGGGAGATTGGTTCAGTTCGATCGGGGGAACCTGAAAATTTTGGAGAAGTTTATCCGGGACCATGCCGTCCATTTCGTCGGAATGGATCCGGTACTGGAGGAGTTGAAAATCCGGGAGAGAGAATATCGCGATTCGCTTCCGGACATCACCCATCATCCCCTGCGCATCTTCTACAGCCGCTCCCTCTGGTCGCAGATATGGAAGTCCGCCCGCGGCGCGTGGGAGATCCGGGGCCTGTCCGATCCCGTGGGGGAAGGGAAACGGAAACCATTGAACCTGCCTGCCACGTGGATTTTCGCGCTGATCGGCTGGATTCCTTTCCTGGGTGGAATGGTTCGCAGAATATGGCGCAGGAACGACTGGCGCCAACATTATCTGGCCCTGTTTTCCCGCAGGGGATACCTGGGGCGGGCCCTGTCGGCACGGCGCCATGAGGCCCTGATCCGGTGGCACAGAAACGGGCGGGTAAGCGCGGATCGCGCGGAAGCGGTGGCCGTGTCGGGGCTGCGCTATATGCTTCATCTGCCACTCTCCATCCTTCCAGCGGGTCTTCATCGATTCCTGACGGATCGCCGATACGCGGCCGCCCGCATGCACAACCTGTTCGTCCGGCCCATCAAACTCTATTTCAGCGCTCCTCTGCGCCAGCAGTGGCTGCGCGACATGGTGGCGGATGGACGACGCAAGCATATTCTCAGTGATGATGACGCGGAAACGATTCACAGGCAACTGGATGAACCCTATATCCAGAAGTATCTCAAAAGCCTGGCCGTGCACGTGTGCACATTACCCGTGACCCAGGTGGTGAGTGTGATCGTCAGCTGGATCTACGTGCGCCTCCATCCGGAGATGACCGGGCCCGAAGCCATGGCCGCGGTGGCGGCCATACTGGTGCTTTTCCAGATCACACCCATATCACCGGGATCCCTGGTGCGGGGATTCTATGTGCTGGCCCTGGTGATCCGTGAGCGGAATGTCAGGGATTACCAGATCGCGCTTCCCCTGAGTTTTTTCAAGTATATCGG
>CAYVBC010000234.1:0-2967 GCA_964449545.1 uncultured Clostridia bacterium
TCGTAGCGGAAGTAATATCCTTCCACGAGATGCAGGAAGGGAATGTTCAGCCCTTCCGGGCAGGGCATGCAGTACTCGCAGCGCCGGCAGAAGTGATCTCCCAGACATTCCCGTTCCGCTTCCAGGCGCGCCATCTCCTCCGGGTTCAGAGGGCTGAGGCCCTCAAGGGATTTAAGATTCTGTGTCACCTGTTCCGGGGAGTCCATTCCCGGGATGGCGACATCCACACCGGAGGTCAGGATGAATCGCAGGTTCAGCCCCACCTCGCGCAGCGCGCCGCCGGCCACGGGTTTCATGGCGATTACGCCGATTCCCCGCTCACATGCCGCGGGGATCAGGGCGTCCAGGGAGGACTGCTCAATGATGTTGACCGGTACCTGGACCGTGGCGAAGGGATAGGCCTCCAGGGCCTTCAGTACGATCCAGGGCTTGTGGCCGGTGATGCCGATATAACGCACCAGCCCCTGCTGCCGCGCCTGGTCCAGGGCTTCCAGGGCACCGCCGGGAGCGAGGACTCGATCCAGTTCGGATTCACTGCCGATGTTGTGCAGCTGGTAGATGTCCACCCGCTGGGTGCGCAGTTCGCGCAGGCTGGTTTCCAGGTCTTTTCTGGCGCCGGCCCCGTCCCGTGAGTAGGTTTTGGACGCGATGATCACCTGGTCCCGGTGGGCGGGCAGGACCCGTCCCAGCTTGGATTCACTGTCCGTGTATATTCTCGAGGTATCGAAGAAGTTGATTCCCCCGTCCACGGCCGCGGAGATTACGGTGTCGGAATCGGCGGGAGCCAGGCGTTGAATGGGGATGCCGCCGAATCCCACGCGGCAGATCCGCAAGCCTGTTTGGCCCAGTGTGATATACCTGTTGTCGGCTTTTTTATCGGTCATGGTGAATGCCTCGTTTCTTTTTGTGTCCGGGGGCACGGCGTGCCGTTTCCCTCGATGAGTCTTTCAAGATACCACGGCCCTGTCACCCGGTCAACCCAGCCGGAGAATTATTGAAATTCAGGCAGGCAGCGGGCTGATGTGAGGGAATATTCCGCCTGGTGTTCGATCTTGTGGACCAGGGTGCGCAGCAGATTGTCAGTGTCCGCTTCCGGGGCTTTTGCGGAGATGTTTTCCGGTGGATGGGATCGGGTCCACTCGAGGAGTGTGATCTCCTTCCGCTCAAGTTTCCTGGCTTCGGTCCCGTGGCAGTCGGGGCAGAGAACGCCGTGGAAATCATCCCGGACCCAGGCGGCGGAGAGGTCCGTGCGGCTGCAGCGGGAGCAGGTTCCGGGAGTAAACATGATTCCCTGGATCCGCAACAGCCATGCAAGAAAATAAACGGACAGCATCCGGATGGGTTCTCCGGCCGTGGCCGCATCCAGGACCGATCCCACCAGGCGGTACGCCCGCTCCTCCTTCTGGTGGATCGGGAGAAGGCGCATCAGGGATTCGCTCATGAGCGAGAAGTAGAATATGTTTTCCGGGTGGGAAACCAGGTCGAAAAAGTTGCGAACCGGGTCCACCCGGGAGAGGGTGACCGTGGATTGGTTCTCTTTGGCGTAATAGAGAAAATCGGCTTCCGTGAACATCTCAAGGGCGGCGCCGAAACGGCTGCGCATGCGGCAGGCACCGGGTGCCCGGCCGCTGATGCGGCCGAGTTCCAGGCTGAGCAGGTGAACGAATTTGTCCTGCTCTCCATAACGGGATTGACCCAGAACATAGGCGCGGGTCCGGGCCTGGGGCATGGTCAGAAAAGGAGGAGGGTGGCCAGGCCGAGGAAACAGAAATAGCCGAACACGTCGGTCAGCATGGTCACCATCATGCCGGAAGCCAGGGCGGGGTCCATGCGGAATGTGCGCAGCGTCAGGGGGATCAGGGTGCCCAGCAGGGTCGCGATCACCAGGTTCATCAGGATGGCTGCGCCGAAGATCAGGCCGTAAATCCACTGGTGAAACAACAGATAGGCCGAGACGGTTGCCAGTGTTCCGATGGTGAGACCGCTTCCCAGGCTGACGATCAGCTCCTTGAAAAGAATTTTCCGTGATCGTTTCCAATCCAGATTGCCCAGCACGATCTCGCGCACCATGATCGCAACGGTCTGGTTCCCCACAACGCCACCCAGGGCCGCGACCATGGGCATCAGTACGGCCAGGATAATGAATTCCTGGATGGTGCCTTGAAACAGGGAAACCACCATCGCGGAGAGGGAGGTGGTGATCAGGCTCATCAGCAGCCAGGGGAGCCGTTTTTTCAGGGATTTTCCGGGGCTGAGGTCAATGCTGTAGTCCTGGGTGACACCGGCGAGTTTATAGATATCTTCGGTGGCTTCTTCCTGGATGATGTCGATGATGTCGTCCACGGTGACGACCCCCATCAGACGGTTGGAGTCGTCCACGACGGGGACGGCCAGCAGGTTGTAGTTGGCCACAACGGCGGCTACTTCCTCCTGGTCCGTATGCGCGTCCACCTTGTACACATCCGTTTGCATGATCTCTTTCAGGCTGGTTTTCGGGTTGACCAGGATGATCTGTTTGAGTGACACCACGCCCATCAGGTGCTGTTCTTCATCGATGACGTACAGGTAAAACGGGACCTCCACTTCATCCTGGGCCAGTTGAATGGCGGTGATGGCGTCTCCGGCACTGGTCTTTTCTTCCAGGGCGAGGAAATCCGTGGACATGACCCGGCCGGCGGACTCTTCGGGATAGGCCAGCTGCTCCTGGACATCCACCGCGTCCTCTTTTTTCATCAGTTGGAGCAGGGCGTCCTGGATCTCCTCTTCGAAGAGGGAGATCAGGGAGGCGGCATCGTCCGAAGACATCTCCTCCAGGATGGGAGTGATCCGGGGGGTTTCCAGTTCAGAGAGCAGTTCAACCGCGACTTCGGGTTTGATCTCGCTGAAAATGGCGGCCAGCCGGTCCGGCTCCATTTTGCGGTCCATGAAGAGTTTCAGGATGATGCGGCGTTCCTGGCCCGACAACTG
>CAYVBC010000235.1:0-2957 GCA_964449545.1 uncultured Clostridia bacterium
GTTCTCAATGTTTTCCGCCAGGGCGACATACCGCTTCGCATGCTGTTTTTCCGCAATGGCAATGGATTTAAAAAGGCGTGAGATCGGATCGAAACCCTCTTCAGCGGCCGTTTTTGCGAAATCCGGGTACATCTCCCGCCATTCATGATTCTCACCCGCCGCGGCGGCTTTCAGATTTTCGAGCGTGTTGCCGATCATTCCGCTGGGGAAGGTGTCCGTGATTTCCACATCGCCTCCGGGCAACAGCTTAAAAAGCATCTTGGCGTGTTCCGTTTCCTGGTTTGCCGTTTCCGTAAAGATTTCGGAGATCTGGCGATACCCCTCTTTTCTTGCCGTCTTGGCAAAGTAGGTATACCGATTGCGGGCCTGGGATTCACCCGCAAAGGCTTTCATGATGTTCTTTTCCGTTTGACTTCCCTTGAGTTCCATTATTTCTCCTTTCAGTTAAATTGATTTCTTGATTATAGTATACCCAAAATCCGGGTATGAGGAAACAATGTGGGGAGACGAATTCTGAATTTTCAGGACAGGGTTCCTTCGGAAACAGGCGTTCTCGATCCAATCCGGCGGAGAATGCAAATGACTGGAAAAATTCTGTTTCTTCTGCTAGGGTGAAGCAAAGGGAGGCAAAAATGGGCGTGTGGATCATACCGGGTCTGGTGCTGCTGGCAGTGGTTCTCATGATCGGGATTTATAATTCCCTGGTGCGCCTGCGCAACCGGGTGAAGAACGGCTGGTCCCAGATTGCCGTGCAGTTGAAACGGCGACATGACCTGATTCCGAACCTGGTCAAAACGGTTTCGGGATACGCGCAGCATGAGCGAGGCGTTCTGGAAAACGTCACCAGAATGCGTAACATGGCGAAGGATGCCACCGAAATCCCGGAACAAATTCTTGCTGAAGGTCGCTTGTCCGGCGCGCTGGGTCGTCTGCTGGCCGTGGTGGAGAACTACCCGGACCTGAAAGCGGATGGGCGGTTCCAGGCCCTCCAGGAGGAGTTGTCTTCCACGGAGAATCGCATATCATTTGCCCGCCAGGCGTACAATGACCAGGTCCTGGCTCTGAATAACCGCATCGAGATGTTCCCCTCAAATCTTGTGGCTGCGGTGTTCCATTTTACCCCCGCGGAATATTTCGGGATCAACGAGCCGGGGGATGATGCGGTTCCGGAAGTCCAGCTGGGCCCGAACGAGTAGAATCCCGCGATGTGGGAAGCGATTCGCGCCAATCGACGTCGAACCCTGCTTATCTTCATTTTTTCATCCCTGCTGGTCACCGGTGTATTCTACATGTTGGGTGAGGCCATCCGGAGTGGATTCGGGCCCTGGATGGTGGTGGCGGGTTTACTCTTATGGGGAGGATGGGGTCTGCTGATCTACCATTTCGGTGGTTCATTCGTACTGCGGATGACTCCCGGCCGTAAACGGGATGCTTCCGGTTTTCCGCCATTGGGGAATGTGGTTGAGGAGATGACAATCGCCGCCGGGATGGAACGGGCTCCCGCAATTGTTGTATTGGAAGAAGATGCGCCCAACGCGTTTGCCCTGGGTTGTCGTCCGGGCCGCTTTACGATTGTGGTGACCACCGGACTGATCCGTATCCTGGACCGGAATGAATTGCAGGGAGTCGTCGCGCACGAGGTGGGGCACATGATCAATGGCGACAGCCTTTTACTGACATTCACCGGCCTCCTTCTGGGGATGCCGGTCATGGCGGTTCACAGTTTCAGACACCCTTCTCCAGCCGTGCGACAACTGTCTCTGATGAAGCGGGCCTTTGTGAAAGCGGGGCAGGGGATTTTATTTTTTCTCTCCCTGGTGTTTGCCATCCTGGCGCCCTTTATCACACGGATATTCTACTTTTCCATCTCTCGTACACGGGAGTTTCTGGCGGATGCCACGGCTGTCCGGCTGACGCGATACCCATCCGGGCTGGCCGGAGCCCTGAAAAAGATTTCCACATTTCCCGGAGCCATGCGTTCCGTGAGCCGGATTACCGCGCCCATGTGTACGGTCAATCCCCTCCAGAGGGGGAGGATTCCCGTGTTTTCATGGTTCCGTACGCACCCGGACACGACGGAGAGGATCCGTGTACTGGTTGGCCTGGGCGCGAACGTGGAGTCCGCCACCGACAAGGGGGCCCCTTCCGCGCCCGTGGAACGGGCCGCAGATCGACTGACCGCCCCGGAATCTGAACCGCTTGAATTCACTCGCAAGGGTAGGGGATGGCAGTCCATAATCTGCAGCTGCGGTGCGAAAATACAGATTTCACCCTTTTTCCGGGGGCGCGCGCTGCACTGCGGGCGGTGTGGAAAAAAGGTGATCATCCGGTAGTTTTAACGTTTTTTTATTTGACTAGGGAACCCCTTCTTGATTAGAATCGGGTCATGATCCGCATAAACCGCTGGGCGTTCTGTTTTTTTCTCATGGCCATCCTCTGCTCTTTCGCGCATGCCGTGGATGTCCGCCTCGAATGGGTGGAGGTGCATGTTTCGCTGCACCAGGATGGCAATACGGAGCAGCAGTATATCTCTTCATGGCAGGTCAACTCCGGAACCATGGGAGGATTTTATTTTCAGGGATTCGCGCGGAATCCGCGGTTTGTTGCCGGAGATTCCTTTGTCCAGTTTAATGGAAAACGGATCCCACTGACCATCAAAAAGCTTTCCGCCACGCGCTATGACGTGTTCACAACCAACCGGGTGGGACCGGGTACGGCCCGGTTCGTGGTTAAATTCAGCGCGGATCTCGGCGCGGAGGGCCTGATTGGGATCACGGAGAATCCGGAGAGGGGGCGGCTGGTTTTCCTGAACTGGAGCCCAGCGCAATGGGAGTATCCACTGGATCACCAGACCCTGTACATTTATACCCCGATCCGGGTGGAGAAGGAGAAGTTCTCCTTTCAGGAGGTGGCGGATCAGGGATGGGTGTTCACTGAACCCTTCATGAACCGGAATT
>CAYVBC010000236.1:0-2938 GCA_964449545.1 uncultured Clostridia bacterium
TCATAAAAGTGACTCTCCATCTTGAATCTTTTTTAGCCATAGTGACGGGAGAGGTCATGGCTATCTTTTCAGATCTTTTCTCCATAGTGACCGGGGCGGTCATCGCTATTTTATCTTTTTTTCTGTTCTTCCCGAATATGTATCCGGCAAGCCGTCTGAATCCGGCATTGCTTGCGCTTCTATAATCACCTTCAACAAAAGTTTCAGCAACTATATATGAGCCATACCGTCTGATCTCAAATTTTCCATCCTTTTCAATAATTGTATATCCGGGTTTTTCCAATGCCATGATTGTTACTCCCAAAAATATCAAAATAATAAGAGATATGATGGTAATAAAAATCAAAGACTTCTTACCGAATCCAAGTTTTTTTTTGATTTCATTACTCCTCATTAAACTTTTCCCGGCAATTCAAAATCTACTATAATTATATATAAATTGTAGTTTTTTCCAGTTTACATATCCGAATTATTGAATACCATTTTCAGATGGACAGAGAGTAAATGTGGATCGGAATATTTAAAAGGAAGGGGACGCCCGCTATTCCCCGCCGGTTTGACATGTGCCTGGGAGTGCTTTAAAATCAGGCGGATAAATCCCCATGCCCAAAAAACCCACCAACCAGGAAATGGAACAGCAAATCAGCAAACTTCAGCAGGAACTGCAAAAGGAAAAAGCGCTCAGGGAAGCGCTGGCGGCCAGCGAAAAGCAGTACCGCCTGATCGTGTCGAAGGCCATGGAGGCCATTATCGTGGCCCAGGAGGGGAAACTCGTTTTCGCCAACCCCATGGTGACTGCCTTGACCGGCTATTCCCCGGAGGAACTGCAGTCCCGACCGTTTATCGAATTCATTCACCCGGATGACCGACAGATGGTTATGGATCGCCACCAGCGGCGACTGGAGGGGGGGGAGGCTCCCCAGGTATACTCCTTTCGGATTCTTCTCAGGAATGGCGGCGATATCTGGGTGGAGATCCGCGCGGCTGTGATCGACTGGAAGGGGAAGCCGGCTTCCTTGAGTTTCATTCACGAGATTGCGGAACGCCGAAAGACCGAGAAAGCATTGCGGGAGAACGAGGCCAAGTTCCGCACCATTTTCGAAAACGCCAATGACGCCATATTCCTGATGAACAAGGACATCTTCCTGAACTGCAACGAGAAGACCCTGGAGATGTTCGGCTGCGCTTGGGAGCAGATCATCGGGCAACCGCCCTACCGATTTTCGCCCCCCGTGCAGCCGGATGGCCGGGATTCCAGGGCAAAGGCCCTGGAAAAAATCGACGCCGCGCTGCGGGGGGAACCCCAGTTTTTTGAATGGCGGCACCGCCGCTGCGACGGCACGCTCTTCGACGCGGAAGTCAGCCTGAATGTGTTGGATGTACTGGGCGAGGATTACCTCCAGGCCATTGTACGGGACATCACGGAACGCAAGCGAGCTGAGGCGGAGATCCTGAGTGAGAGGGAAAGGTTGAGGACCCTCTCGGACAACGCGCCCTTCGGCATGGTTCTGGCCGATAAAGAGGGCGAATATCTCTATGTAAACGCCAGGTTCACCGAAATGTTCGGCTATGACCTGGCCGATGTTCCCAACGGACGGGAATGGTTTCGCAAAGCCTTTCCCCACCGGGAGTACCGGCATGAGGTGATATCCCATTGGAAAGTGGATTTTCGTGACTCCCTGCCGGGTGAAAAGAAGCCGCGGGTGTTTACCGCTACCTGCAAGGACGGAACGGAAAAAATCATCAACATGATTTCTTCCCACCTGGTTTCCGGTGAATTCCTGACCACCTTCGAGGACCTGACGGAATACAAACGGGTTGAATCCCAGCTACGCCAGGCACAGAAGATGGAATCCATCGGCACCCTGGCGGGCGGCATCGCCCATGATTTCAACAACCTGCTCATGGGGATTCAGGGGTATGCGTCCCTGATGCTGCTGGAGATGGATCCCTCTCATAGCCACTACAATTGGGTCAGGCGCATCGAAGATCAGGTCCAGAGTGGGGCAAGTCTGACCCGGCAGTTGCTGGGGTTCGCGCGGGGAGGGCAATACGAACTCCAACCCACGGACATGAACGAAATCCTCCGCAAAACCTTGACGATTTTCAGCCGGACAAGAAAAGAAATCACCATTGATCAGCAATACGAAGCGGAATTGTGGACCGTGGAGGTGGACCGGGGCCAGATGGAACAGGTATTCATGAACCTGTTTTTGAATGCCTGGCACGCCATGCCCGGTGGCGGTGAGCTTTCCCTGAAGACGGAAAATGTCCTGGTGACGGACGAGCCGGCATCCCGGTATGACATTCCCCCGGGCCGATACATTCAGGTGACGGTCAGTGATTCCGGCCTGGGGATGGATGCTAAGACAAAGGAGCGTATCTTTGATCCCTTTTTCACGACCAGGGAAATGGGACGAGGCGTCGGCCTTGGGCTGGCCATGGTCTATGGCATCATCAAGGGCCACGGGGGTACCATTGATGTTGTCAGTGAACCCGGGAAAGGCACGGTTTTTTCGACTTTTTTCCCCACTTCGGAAAAGAAGGTGGTGGAGGAGACAGGGGAAACCGGGGCCATCGCCAGGGGTGATGAAACGATCCTGATCGTGGACGATGAACCGGTGGTTCTGGAAGTAAGCGGCAGCATGGCGGAATTCCTCGGCTACAAGGTATATCCCTTCCTGGATGCCCGGGACGCGCTGGCCTTTTATCAGGATAAACAGGATGAGATCGACCTTGTTGTCCTGGACATGATCATGCCCGTGATGTCAGGAGAAGAAGCGTTTCATTGCTTCAGAAAGATCAATCCCCAGGTGAAGGTCCTGCTGGCCAGCGGCTACAGTCTGAACGGAAAAGCCAGTGAGATCATGAAAAGCGGCTGCAACGGTTTTATTCAAAAGCCTTTCGAATTGAACAAACTGGCCCAGGCCATCCGCAG
>CAYVBC010000237.1:0-2938 GCA_964449545.1 uncultured Clostridia bacterium
CATTGGGATACACATTCGGTCGTCTGGGGAACTTCCTCAATGGCGAGTTGTATGGCCGGGCGACCACCATGCGCTGGGGAATGATCTTTCCGGAGGATCCACAACGGATTCTTCGCCACCCTTCCCAGCTGTACGAGGCCTTTTTCGAGGGCATCGTTCTGTTTCTGGTGCTCTGGATGATTCGCAGGAAAGTGAAGGGGGATGGGAGCCTGCTGGCCATTTACCTGATCGGATATGGGACTTTCCGATTCATTATTGAATTTTTCCGTGAACCGGACGCTCACCTGGGGAAAGTCCTGGGATTCATGACCATGGGACAGGTATTGTGCGTGGCCATGGCCGCAGTGGGATTCGTGATTCTCCGGGTTGTGGCACCAAAGAAAAAAGAGGGTTAGCTTTTTATAAAATCCCCAGGGATACCAGGCGTTCCCATCCCGCGCCGCGCCGGAGGACCACCGGTGGATTGCAGCGGGCATCCAGCACCGTGGAACCGGGAGAATCCGGTAATGAGCCGCCATCGATAATCCCGTCGATTTCCGGAAATTCCACCTGAATACGAAGGGGATCATTCAGGGGGGGGTGACCGGAGTGGTTCACGGAAGTGGAGATCAGTGCCATGCCGCCGGCGGTAAGAATTTCCCGGGGAAACGGCGGTCCGGGGATTCGGATTCCAATGCCGGACCCACCGCGCAGCAGGGATCGTGAAACGGTCCGGGAGGCCTGAAGCACCAGGGTGAAGGGGCCGGGGAAAAGGAGACCCCCGAACCGGGAAACCCAGTCGGGAAGTGGGGCCGCCAACCGGGACATTTCCGTCAGATCCCTGACTGCAATAGAATATGGGCGGTCACTTCTTCCCTTGATCGCGTCCAGACGTTGATGCACATTCAGAGAGTGAAAATTCCCGCCGAGACCATAGAGAGTGTCCGTCGGGTAGGCGATAATGCCGTCATTCAGAAGGAGCTGATGGAGGATCTCCCGTTCTTCCGCCCGGGAGAGGGCATCAATTCCGATGATTGTCGGCATGGTGCTATTGAAAGTGAAGCTGAAACGGAAGCAGGGTTGCGGGGAAGAACCGCCGGTAGCGTTGAAAAACGGCGCTGATCCTTGAGGTGGCATCGGCATTGACGCCGGAGAGGCTGAAGAGCAGGTCGATGAGGGATTTTTTACGGGGAAGGATGGTCAAGGCGAAGGATTCATCGACTGAAATTCCGGCCAGTTCCCGTGCGGAGGAGAGCGCGTCAAGGAGTCCTCCCGAGGCGTCTATGAGGTTCAGACGGCGCGCCTGGTCTCCGGACCAGACGCGGCCCCGGGCCACCTGCTCCGCTTCCTGGAGTGAGATGCGGCGACTTTTCGAGACCAGGTGGATAAACCGGTCATAGGTCCTTTTCAGCAGAAAGATGAATTTCTCCTTTTCCGCGGCAGTGAATGGGCGGTAGTCGGAGAACATGCCGGCGTAGTTCCCGGTTTCAACAAGCTCTTTCGAAATACCGATCTTGCTGTAAAAATCGCGGTTAATGAATTTTCCTCCCAGTACTCCGATGGACCCGGTTACGGTTTCCGGGAGCGCGAAGATGCGCGTGGCGGGCATGGAGATCCAGTACCCGCCGGAAGCGGCCACTCCCGCCATACTGACCACCAGGGGCTTCTCCTCAACCAGTCGTTCCAGTTCGCGGCGGATGGATTCGGAGGCCACCGCGGAGCCACCCGGGCTGTCGATACGCAGAACCACCGCTTTCACCGATTTCCGCTTTCTTAATGCGCGGATCTGGGCCACCAGGGTGGACGCGCCGAGAACGGGATTACCGAAAATGGATTTCCCCCCTCCGCTTCCCGGGTGGATCTCACCCCCGGCAAAAAGAATGGCGATCCGGCGGTTTCCATGAAACGGATTGGGCTTGGTGGTTCTATTGTAGCGTTCAAAGGGAACGATTCTCAGGGCCGGGGTGATGCTCGTGACAACCTGATCCTCATAACGGATAAAATCAATCAAGCCGCCCTTGAGGTAGGCCTCGTTTGAAAGGGGGAGTTCGTTAATGAGTGTACTGATTTTTTTAACGGGCAAATTCCGGTTTTGTGAGACAGCGGTGATGGTGGCGTTCCGAATATCTTCCAGGAGCTGGGTCAGAGACTCGCGATGAGCGGGGGTCATCTTTTTCCGGGTGTAGATGTGCGCCGCGGTTTTGTACTCGCCAAACTGAAAGAATTCAGCCTGGATACCGAGTTTATCCAGGGTGCCCCGGATGAAAAGTGCTTCAGAGGCATAGTTTTTCAGAAAAAGGTCCCCACCGGGCATGACGCTGATTGAATTCGCGAATGAAGCCATGAGATATTCTTTGAGCCCCCCGCCTTCCATATAGGCATGAACCGGTTTGCCTGATTCCCGGAAGTCTTGGATCAATTTCCCGATATCCTCCATCAACGCCGGACTGGCATTGCACCATGAAATTCTCAGCAGCAGCCCACGGATTCGGGGATCGATCCGGGCACGCTGCAGATGAAAGAATAGATCCCTCAGCGTCAGTTGGGTTCCCAGGGGTGAGGTGTCCTGATCCACCAGTTGACCGGACAGCGGTATGGCAAGCAGTGCGTTATCGGGAATATCCGGTTCACGGTTCAATTGCATGTAGATATATCCGCCGACCAACGCGATGATGGCGATGATGAGCACCAGAATGAGTATCAGAATCAGTGCGCCTCGTTTCATTCAGACTCCTTACCGGAGGCTAGCCGGGAACCATGCACCCCATCAATGGAAGAAGAAGAACGGTTCGGCTGCCGATAATTAGTATACTCCTGAGCCGGAGGAAAAGTTTTCTCTATCCAGAATAAAGTGTTTCTTGACATGTCCCGGTGCCGCCTGTAAATTGTGGAGCGGAGGTGGTTCCGCCATGTCACTGAGGATTGATTCAATTCAGCGCGGTCTCCCGGTTACAATCCG
>CAYVBC010000238.1:0-1239 GCA_964449545.1 uncultured Clostridia bacterium
TTGTTGTACAAACTGGCGTACTGCCGGTAGAAGTCCCTGCGGCTGAGCCGGGTGGGCAGTACCGAATGGGTGAAGTCGAAAAAGTCGTAGTCGCGGATGGCCAGGCGGTTGTAATTCTCCTCGTAGAGCACCGTGCCCGGCAGGGGCGTCAACACCGTGTACACGGGCCGGAACAGCTCCAGCTTGACGACGTACTTCAAAAGCTGGCGGAAATCATCTTTCGAGAAATCGGGGTCGACGATCATGTGGGGCGAAACACTGATCCCGAGTTTCCGCAGCAGGCGCATGGCCTCGATGTTGGTTTCCGCGCCGACCTTCTTGTTCAGCTTTTTCAGGTCCTCGTCGCGGAAGGATTCGATGCCCACCAGCAGGTAATCCAGACCCACCTCCTTGAGCGCCGCCATCAGGTCTGGATGGGCGACGATCAGGTCCGTGCGCGCGTACATCATGAAACGCTGTTTGAGCCCGCGTTCCCGGAACAACTGCACCATGCGCCAGGCTCTTTTGGTGTCCTGCAGGGTGTTGTCGTCGGCAAAGCAGATCAGGTCGACCTTTTTCGCCAGGTCGGCGAATTCATCCACCACCGCTTCCACGCTGCGAGTGAAATACTTGCCGTCCATGATTTTCCAGCAGGCGCAGAAGGTGCAGCGGTAGGGACAACCGCGGCTTGAAACGATCAGACCGGTGGTGTTTCCCACGGAGTCGCGGTAATGTTTGCGGTATTTTTCCGTCAGGTGGCGCGCCGGCAGGGGCAGCCGGTCCAGGTCGCCGGTGAAGGGGCGCTTTTCGGTGAACATCAATCCCTTCTCAGATACCAGCGCGATGTTGGGGGTTTCACGGATATCTCCGCCGCCGGCCAGGAGTCCGACAAACTGCCTGAAGGTCTCGTCCGCCATTCCCCGGAAGATGACGTCGACGAAGGGGTAGGCGAAGTCTTCGGGCAACATGGTGGCGTGATGGCCGCCGACCACCGTCCGGATCCCGGCGTCGAACTTGCGCACCTCACGCAGAACGGAT
Source organism: uncultured Clostridia bacterium (assembly GCA_964449545.1). Classification (GTDB taxonomy): domain Bacteria; phylum Acidobacteriota; class Aminicenantia; order UBA2199; family UBA2199; genus UBA876. The sequence continues at coordinate 1,018 of CAYVBC010000238.1, forward strand.
GAAGCCGAACGCACATCGCAGGTGAAGGCCGTCACACCGACCAGTTCGGGCCGGAAGCGGCCCAGTTTTTTCTCCAGGTCTTTCTCGAAGCGCATATCGAGGATCTCGACCTCATGACCCGCGGCCGCGGCGGCCACGTATTCCAGTTCCAGCGGTTCGTCGCTGTTGGGGGCCAGCAGGTTTTTATTCAGTGGCGGTTTAATCAGCAGGATACGCATGGTT
>CAYVBC010000238.1:1339-2912 GCA_964449545.1 uncultured Clostridia bacterium
GCATGGTTTAATTATAGCGAAACTCCGCGGAATATTCATCTGCCCTTCGCCCTTTCCTTTTGGTCACCGTTCCGGCACAATATGGGGGCCATGAAACTGGAAGTGCTGCGTTTTACCGATAGAGGGGCGTTCAGACGCTGGCTGGAGGAGAACCACACCCGGCGGGAGAGTGTCTGGCTCGAATTCTTCAAAGGACCCACCGCGGCATTCAAACATACCGAAGCCCTGGAGGAAGCCCTGTGTTTCGGGTGGATCGATTCCCTGATCCGGCGGGTGGATGAACGGATATACCGGGTCAAGTTCTCCAATCGCCGGGAGAGTTCCCGCTGGTCCGAAAGGAACAAGCGCATCGTGGCCGAACTGATCCGTGATGGCCGCATGGCGCCCCCGGGGTTGAAAAAGGTGAACGCGGCCCGGGAAAGCGGGGAGTGGGACAGGCAACCGGCAAAGATCCATCCTGAGCAGGTTGAATTACTGGCCGGAATATTGAAACGATTCCCCGCTGCTTATGAAAAGTTCAACCGGGCTTCACCGTCCGCGCGCAAACTGTTTGCCGGTTATTATTTTTCCGCGAAAAAAGAGCAGACCCGCGAGCGTCGTCTCATGCGCATCGTCTCCTCCCTGGAAACCAGCCAACCGATCATGTAAGGAACGCCCTTTGTGGCCTTTCCCGGCATTCCGCCGTGGAACCGTTTTGTCGCTGATGGATGCCGCTGTGGAATCACCGATGCCGGTGCAGGCCCGCGGCCGGTTTGATCGGGCACTCCACGTTTTTACTCAATGTGTTGTTGAATTCATTGGTTTCGGGCAACATGTTCGTGGTGTCCACAGAGGCCTTGACCGTGACAGCTTTAAGGATCCGCAGGGGAGTGGCCCCAGTATAGTGGTGGGTACGCCAGGTGCCGGCGCTGAAATCATCAAACAGCATCTCTTTGTCTTTGACCAGCTTGCGGTTGATCCACACCTTGACGTGCAGCTTGGTGTGGATTCTTGTTCCGCCCCGGTTCTCGAATTTCACCCACAGGATGCAGTTTTCGTCCAACCCGATATCCGTCACCGCGATATCAAAGTTCGGCTTGCAGGATACCGATTTTGTCAGTGTGTTGTTGAGCAGGCTTTCTCTCCAGGTCCGAACCGAGCCCACCCAGGCCTTCACCGTTTTTATGCCGTTGATGATGATGGGCTTGGCGTAGGCGCAGTAGATACGGGAACGACTCGCACCGGCGGCCAGATGGTCGAAGAGTATCGGCTGATCTTTCAGCATCAGACCGTTGACCCAGATTTTAACGGGCAGGGTGGTGTTGATTTCCACGTTGCCCTTGTTCTCGAACGTAACCTTCAGGAAACAACCGTTGTCCACGGAGATGTCCGTGATGGCAATATCATTTTTCAACACCTTCGCCTGGCTGAGATCCCGCGGGGAAATGGGCTTGTTCTGCTGTTGCCCGGCTAAAGCGCTTCCCGCTGTCAGAACCATGGCCAGGATGATGACCATTGATAATTTTTTCATAATTCCCCCCTTAGACATCTACTATATGAGAGATGGGCCATGGATATCTCAGGAGGAAGAAAG
>CAYVBC010000239.1:0-2889 GCA_964449545.1 uncultured Clostridia bacterium
GGTCAAATCACCCGCGGAGAGAAAAATCACCGCGTCTCCCGGGCGAATCTGCGCCTCCAGGTATCTGGAAATTCCCTTAAAGTCGGGTAAATAGTGCACTTCCGGTCCCCCCTCCCGCGCAATACGTCTGGCAAGGGTTTCCCCGTCCACGCCCGAAACAGGGGACTGGCTTGCGGCATACAGGGAAGCCACCACCAGTTGATCCACATCGGCGAAGGACCCGGCAAAACCATCCATCAGCCGCTCGAGCCTGGAGTACCGATGAGGCTGAAATACAGCGATTATCCGTTTATAATCACCGGACGCCAGTGTCTTCAGGGTGGCTTTGACTTCCGTGGGATGGTGGGCGTAATCATCCACCACAAGATATTCTTCAGAATGATACAACACCTGGAACCTGCGTTCAGGCGGGTAGAATTGCTTCAATCCGCTGCGGATCTGTTCCGGTTCAAGTCCAATCTCCAGACACACGGTAATGGCGGCCAGGGCGTTCATGACGTTGTGTCTGCCGCCCACATTCAAGGTAAAGGCGCCCCGGGAATCACCGTCCAGAAACAGCTCGAAGGTAGAGGAAAAGAGGGATTCTTCCAGAATACGGCCCCGTACCTTCACAGAGGAACGGAATCCGAAAGTCCGGACCGACTTATTCATTCTGGTAATGATTTCACGGCAATTGGGGCAATCCCCGTTGATCACTACGGATCCGTAAAAGGGAACCTTGTCGCCGAATGAGATGAATGCATTCAACAGATGATCCATGGTTCCATAATGGTCCAGATGGTCATCCTCAATATTGGTAATCACGGCAATGGAAGGAAAGAGCTGAAGAAAACTGCCGTCCGATTCATCGGCTTCCGCGATGAGATAATCGGATCGGCCCAGTTTGGCGCCACTCTCCTCAATTTTTAAACGCCCCCCCACAACATAGGTGGGATCCTTACCGGCAAAGTGAAGGATGGTGGCGATCATCGAGGTGGTGGTGGTTTTTCCATGCGTCCCGGCAACGGCCAGTGAAAATTTCATGCGCATCAGTTCGCCCAGCATTTCGGCGCGGGAAATGACGGGAATCTTCCGCCGCTTCGCTTCCAGGACCTCCACGTTTTTCGGACTGATGGCAGAGGAGAAGACCAGGGTTTCCGCGTCCGCCACATTCCCTGCTTCATGCCCGATTGACACGGAAACTCCCATTTTCAACAGCCGTTTCACCGCCGTGTTTTCAGCAATGTCCGAACCGCTCACGGAGAAACCCATGTTATGCAGAACCTCGGCGATTCCGGACATTCCCGCACCACCGATACCGGTAAAATGCACACGCTTGATGCGGCTGTATTTAATCATTGGCAAACACCGTTTTTCCATGCCGGGACACATTGATGATGATCCCCGCGATCAGCATGGCCGCCACCAGGGAACTGCCCCCGATGGAGATAAAGGGCAGAGGAATTCCCTTGGTGGGAAAGATTCCAATGGTCACTGAAATATTCAGGAATGCCTGACCCACAAGCAGAAAGGTCAATCCCGTGACCAGCAGGTAGGCTTGACGGTGACCGGAATTGCGGGCAATGGTCAGGCCCCTCTTGAGAAACAGAACATACAATCCCAGTACCAGGAGGCAACCGATCAACCCGACCTCCTCACCGATAATGGAGTAGATGAAATCCGTATACGCGTAGGGGAGAAAATACAGTTTCTGCGTGGAGTTCCCCAGACCCTGACCGAATATTCCGCCGGATCCGATGGCGTACAGGGATTGCGCGCCCTGGAAATTGTATGTACTCAGGTATTTTTCCGGATTCAGAAATGCCAGTATACGCTTCATCCGCAGGGGATCCACCCGCAACAGCATGTAGATCACCGGAACAGCCAGCGCCAGGGTCCCCATCAGGTAGCGCCACTTCAACCCGGCCACAAACAACATGAGCATGGCGATAAATCCCAGGAGAAAAAAAGTACCGTAGTCCGGCTCTTTCAGGATCAGGATCTCCATGACCAGAAATGGAGTGAGAATCACCAGCAGTCGAGGCACATGGTTGACATCCAGGTTGCGACGTCCCAGAATCAACGCCAGGTACATGACCACCGCCACCTTCGCGAACTCGGAGGGCTGAATGGAAATCCCTCCGAACCGCAACCAGCGATACGTGCCGTTGATCTTCCCCCCGAAAAACACGAGCACCAACCCCGTGATGGCCAGAAGGACCACCGTGTATACCACGGCCGGGTGGAGGTACACCGCGCGCCGCTGCATGGCGATTACAGCAAATACCAGGATACCCACCAGAAGGAACAGGAGTTGGTTCTTCAGAAAATGGAAGCTGTCTCCATATTTCTCCTTGGCCATGATCATGGTGGAGTTGTACGCCATGATGAGCCCCACGAGGATCAACATGGCCATGATCCCGATCAGCTTGAGATCAATCCCCACCCGCCGCACCATGGTCAGTTCCTCCCCTGCCTGTCAAGCCGGTGGGCCAGACTGGAAACCGCGGCCCGGAAGACATCTCCCCGGTGCTCGAAACTGCGGAACATGTCAAAACTGGCGCACCCCGGAGCCAGCAGTACCTGGCCGCCCCCGCGCAGCAGGGCAAAACCACGATCCACGGCTTCCTGCAGGTCCGCCACCTCCTCCAGCTTTTCGGAAATCCCGGACAATTGATTCCGGATGGTGTCCGATGCCTGCCCCACCAGGAGTACACGTCGCACATGGCGGCGGATCAACGCCTCCAGGCGGGAGAATTCTCCGCCCTTATCCTTCCCGCCCAGAATCAGAACCGCTTCTCCATCCAGGCTCTGGATGGCTTTTTCCGCCGCGTCCACATTGGTGGCCTTCGAGTCATTGATGAAACGTACGCCGTCAATGATTCCCACATTTTCCATGCGGTGCGCAAG
>CAYVBC010000240.1:0-2881 GCA_964449545.1 uncultured Clostridia bacterium
TCCATTTCGGTGGCAGCCGATCCAAGGAAATCCGGATCCACACGGACACCGGTGAATTCCATCTCCTCCAGGGCGTAGGCCAGGGGGATCTCAATATCCCTGTATAGTTTCATGAGTCCTGTGGATTCAAGGCGCGGCCGCAGCGCGGCGGCCAGGCGAAGCGATAGGTGAGAGTCGGCTACACAATAGGCGGCCACTTTATTCACGGACACTTCGTGAATCGATACACGTGTCCGGCCGGTTCCCACCAGTTCTTCAAAGGTCACCTGGCGGAAATCAAGAAATTCGGCGCTCAGCTCTTTCAGTTTGTGGGAACGGCGATTGGGAAAGAGGAGGTAGGACATGATCATGGTGTCGTCCTCGACTCCCCGGACCCGCATGCCTGCACTGCGCAGGTGCAGCATATCGAATTTCAGGTTGTGTCCCGTTTTTTTGATATCCGGATTCGCGAGGATCTCTCCCATCCCCTTGCGAAAATCCTCAATGGACAGGGTGTCTGAATCCATGGACATGAAGGGAATGTAAAATCCCTGATCTTCCAGGACCAGGGAGATTCCCACCAGGTCAGACTGGAACCATTCCAGGCCCGTGGTTTCCACATCAATGGCCATACTTCCGGACTTTTGAATGGTGTCGGCCACCTGGCTCAAAGCTTCGCGGTCCGTGACCACATGAACAGGAATGTCCAGGGAATCATGCTCCTTTTCCGTTCCCAGGCTTTTGAGCAGACTGGTAAAGGAAAGTCCGGCGTAAAAATCGGCCAAAGCCGGATCGGCTCTATCCACAAAGGGCGGCGGCAGTGTGATGGGGGGGATCCCGGGAGTGTCTGAAAGGTCGACAAGCCGGTGTGACAGGGTCAGGGCGTCCAGGTTCCCGGAGATTTTCCGGCTCTGTCCGGCAGGCAGTTTGTCCAGGTTCTTGAGGAGCTCGTCCACGTTTCCGAACTGCTCCAGCAGGGAGCGGGCACTTTTGTCTCCGATTCCAGGAATCCCGGGGATGTTATCTGAACTGTCCCCGGCCAGGGAAAGGTAGTCCACAACCTGCTCCGGGGGGAGTCCGAAGTGGTCCCGGATTCCCGTGGCGTCCAACGCCACCTTGAGCCTGGGATGAAAGATGGATACATTTTCTCCAACCAGTTGAAAGAGATCCTTGTCCGCTGAAACCACCAGGATATTTACGTCTTTTCCTTTGAGATCTCTGCAGAAAGCGGCGATGATATCATCCGCTTCAAAACCGGATTCCTCCTGAAACGGAATGCCGCGCAACCGCAGGTACTCCTTGACCAGGGGAATCTGGGCCACAAGGTCTTCGGGAGGAGATTCACGTTTTTCCTTGTAGGCGGGGAAAAGGCCGTGTCGGAAGGTCTTTCCCGGAGAATCCATTGCCACCAGAATCCGTTGTGGCGAGAGCTCCCTCAGATAGCTTTCCACACGGGTGATGAATCCGTACAACGCACCTGTGGGGTCGCCCTTGAGCGTCCGCATATGTCTGTGGGTGTAGAAAGAGGAAAAGATCAGGTACATCCCGTCGATGATCAGGAAGGGGCCGACAGCCTCCCGGTCAGGAGGATTCATTGGCAATGTAATCAATCACCATGTCATCCAGGGTTTTATCCTCGATGATCTGGGTGTCCAGGGAGAGAAGATGTAGATATTTTCCATCCCGCAGTTCATTGATGATCTGGTCGTGCTGGGTCTTCATCATGTTTTTGATGATCTCACGGTGGTTTGACTTGTGAATCAGATGACCGTAAGAAAGCCTTCTGGACAGGAGGATTTCCCCGCTGTGATAGACCAGGGTTTCCACAACCGGATTGTTTTTTCCCTTGTCCTCGGTTTGAATATGAAAAACTTCATTGCGGTACTTGATATCCGTGTTGAAACCGACGATCATGGATTCATCCTACGGAATCCCACAAGAAAAGTCAAGAGATTCCCAGTCCCTTCCCGGGGTGGTGGCTAGGGTTCGATCCGGGTTCCCTCACGCCCGTCCAGGGCCGCGGATATGTTGTCCGCGTTGGTGATGACTGAGGCGCCCCCGGTTTTTTCACAGAATGTGACGGCTGCTTCAATCTTGGGCCCCATGGATCCGGCTGGGAACTCTCCATCCTGTAGATAGCGCCGCGCGTCGGCAGCGGAAAGGTGGAACAGACTTTTCTGACTGGGTGTGCCGAAGTGAAGACAGACATGGGGAACTCCCGTGAGAAGAAAGAAGTGGGATGCCTGAATTTCAAGGGCGATCAGGCAGGCGGTACGGTCTTTATCAATGACCGCGTCAACGAGTTCGAAGGTGTTGTCGGGTTTACGGATCACCGGAATCCCACCACCGCCTCCGGCGATGATGATGTGGGCGGTTTTAAAGGCATCCGGAATACTGGAAGCGGAGAATATTTTTACGGGAACGGGAGAGGGAACCACACGGCGGAATCCTCTTCCTGAATCTTCAATGAACCGCCATTCAGGAAACCGCTGCGCCATCTCATCCCGCTCCACAACGGAGTAAAACGGACCGATGGGTTTGGATGGGTGGCTGAATGCGGGATCATCCGCCGCCACTTCCACCTGGCTGACAATGGTGAGTACTTCGGTATGGGGGAAACGTCGGTTGATGGTGTTGATAATGGCCAGCTCCAGTGTGGTGCCGATCTCCGCTTGGGTAAGGGCGTCGCACATGGCCAGGTTCAGGGGGGGGATATCCGCTGATTGCCCGGTCAACTGCCTGAGGTAGGACATCCCGACCTGGGGTCCGTTGCCATGAACCACAACGACATGAAAATTGCGTTGGATGAAATGTTCGATCAAATGAGCAGCCTGGTACGCTTTTTCCATCTGCGCATGGATGTCACTGCGCCCGTCGGAGAGAAAATTACCTCCGATGGCGA
>CAYVBC010000241.1:0-2869 GCA_964449545.1 uncultured Clostridia bacterium
GACACGCGGTCACGGGATTCTGGGGAGCCCCGGGATCGGGGCGGTTGTCACTTTTTCGGGACGCGGCGCGGCTTTTCGGCGCCCTTGGGGTGTATGCGCGTTCTCTGATATTTCCCTTCGGGGTCTCTCCCTATCTGCCTCCGGAATGGGTGCCCGGGACTCTGGATATTCTTCTGGGGGGGGCAATGGCGGGAGTCATGGGATGGCTGGTATACCGGTGGTTTCTCTACCGGGAGGAGCGTCTTCCCCTGTCATTGCTGCTGGTGTTTATCGGGGGGCATCTGCTGGCCGTTTTTTCCGCATTGTCCCTGAACGTGGCACCCCGCTTCCTGACCATTCCCTTTTTCGGGGCTGCCTGGTGGGTGATGAGAAAAGCTGGGAAATATTCGCGAATTCTGCGCCCCGTGGCGATCGCCCTGCTGCTGATGTTTACGCCTTTTGTTTTCCTGCAGGCTTCTGCGTATCGGGACAACCTGACATACTGGCAGCGCATTCATGCGGTTTATCCGGACAGCGTCCACTTTTCGTTGCAGCTGGCCCGGGAATACGTGGCAGGAGGCCGTTTCCTGCAGGCGGAAACGCTGCTTCTGTCCCAGAAACCGAATACAGATCGCGCGCGCGGGGATCGGAGTTTATTGCTGGCCAACGTGGACCTGGCCCGTGCGGATTACGATTCCCTGGACCGGCACCTGGCCCTGGCGGCGGGATCTTCGGATGCGGCCGCTGTTGCCTCCGGGAGACGGCTGAAGGCAAGGATGTTCCTGCTCAGGGGGAAAGAGGAGGAGGCATTCACCATGATGGCCGCGTTGATCCGGGATGATCCCAGGGCGGAGTGGGTGGGGGAATACCAGCGCATGCTGCTGGGGCGGTGTCACTGGCGCCGGGCCATGAAACTTCAGAACTCATTTTACCACCGGGGAATCAATTTTTCCCGGGATGCAGAAGAAGTGGCCGTACGCTTTTCACGCATGTCGCCACAGGAACGACTGCGGTTTTTCAACCGCAACTGGAACCCCCAGGGAGCCCTGGCGCTGCTGTCACAATTGCCGGAATCTCCCCGAAACTCCCTGTCGCGGGCGGGCATGCTATATTTTGCCGGAAAACCGGAAGCGGCGGAGCGGCTGCTTGCCTCATTGACGGGACTGCCGGGAATGGAAAAAACGGTGGGTATATGGTATTGGAGGCGGATGGTACGCCCCCGTGAGGCATTGTGGTGGCTGCGTCAATCCCTGGAACGGGACCCGGAGCAACCGGATGTGGTGCGAATGTTGGAGGAACTGGAATCACGGGAGGATGCCGGGATCTCACGGAGAGGAGAGAGATGACCCTTAATTTGAAGAACGCGGTCCGCCGCAGGCCGGCGGCCTGGCTGCTGCTCCTGCTGGTGCTGGTCAATCTGGCGCTCTATTCTCCCGCCCTGAACTTTGATTTTCTGAAAGATGATCATGTGCTGGTGGAGAACAATCCGCGGATCAAGAGTACCCGGGTATTTCTGGATACTCTGGGGAAACGGTTCTTCGCGTTTCCTGATTTTCCGTTTCTGCATTATTGGAGGCCTTTGACGCTATTGTCCTACCTGGCGGATTATTCGGTCTGGCGAGAAGATCCCTTCGGCTTTCACCTGACCAACCTGGTGTTGAACGCGGCGGCGGCCTGCCTGGTTTTCCTGTTTTTCCTGGCCTGGGGAGGGAGGACCATTCCCGCTTTCGCGATTGCCGCATGGTTTTCTCTCCATCCCCTGCACGCGGAAAACGTGGCCTGGATATCCGGTCGCCCCGACCTGCTGGCCGCGATTTTCACCCTCCTGGCGGCCCTGGCTTTTCTGTGTTACCTGGACAAGGGACAAAAAATCTTCCTGATCGGGGTTTTTGCCTTTTTTATTCCCGGTCTGCTGGTCAAAGAAAACCTGGTGGTGTTTCCCCTTGTGGCGCTGGTCATGGTGTGGATGCGGGGCCACTGGCGGCGCGCGCGCTGGCCGCTGGCGGGTTTAAGCCTGGTTTCCGTGGCCTTCGCGCTGCTGCACGCCTCGATTTCAGGATCCGGGGGAATACTGGCACGGTTCTCTATCTCCCAGGTTCCGCTGGCATTTCGTGCCCTGGGCGTGTATACCCGGATGATCCTGGTTCCCCTTTTCCCGGACCCCTATTTTACCATGGGCCAGTTTGATTCCCATGTTCTGATATGGATCTTATGGGCCCTTCTTGCTTGCCTTGTTCTGATCGCTGTTTTTTACAGAAAGGATGGATGGACCTATATGCGTGGGGCTGTGGGATTCCTGGCCTTGATGCTGCCCGTGCTGAATCCCGTACTGGTTCCATCCTATCCCCAGGTGGCCATGCGGTTCATCTACCTGCCGGCCATAGCGGGTGGCGCGTTGCTGGTGGATCTGGGAATCCGCCTGTGGCGGAAGCGGCCACGGGTCCTCTTGCTTCCGGCCGTTTTTGTAATGGGAATCGGGCTGATCATGGTCAACCGCGTGTACCAGGAATATTTCAGAAATGACGAGGTATTTTATTCCCGCATGATTGCGCTCCATCCGGATGACAGCCTGCTGCTTCTGCCCATGGCATTGAAGCGCGCCGGTGAGAAGCGGTATCCGGAAGCAATGGCCCTGGCGCGCCGGGGAGTGGCGGTCTCCAAGGACAGTCGTTGGGTGGATGTGCGGGAGATGTCGTTGCTGTTGCAGGCGAACCTGATGGTGGTTACCGGGGATCCCGAGGAGGGATTCCGCCTGGCGAAACGGATCAGTCGGGAATCGGCGCAACCGGGGATGCGGTTCAAGGCGTTGATGATCATGGCCAAATACCGTCAGAGACGCGGTGAATTTTCAGAGAGCCTCGCACTGCTGGATCAGGCCCTGAAACTGGGA
>CAYVBC010000242.1:0-2866 GCA_964449545.1 uncultured Clostridia bacterium
CCCCGGGCGATTATTGAGTTTTTTTCCAGCCACCGGGATTTCCTCCGCATTGTGGGCCGGGAGCTGATGGATGGATCGTCCCGGGTCCCTGAGTTGATGGCCCGGCGGATCCGCGGTGAACCCCACGGCGGCCCGGTATTCTTTGGCCGGATGGTGGAAAAATGGTATCGGGATGGATTGATCCGGGAGTCGGATACCGTTCAGTTCATGCTGAACCTTTTTTCCTTGTCCATCTTTTCCATCCTGGCCCGGCCCATGGTGGAAGCAGTATTCCAACGATCCGGGGAATCCGATGAAGTATTTTTTGAAAAGCGCGTCCGCGGTGTGACCGCAGTGCTGAAAGAGGGATTACTCAAATGAAACATTTTATAATTATGTTGTTTCTGGGATTCGGGCTCCTGATGCCCGCGTCCGTCACCTTGAAGAAAGCGGTTCAGGACGGTATCGCGTTGAGTGCCGCGGTGCAAAACGGAGAGATTGAGGTGGAGAGCGCGGAACGCCGCCTGCGTATGGCCCGAACCCGTTTCCTGCCTGAAATGAATGCCGGGGCCTCATGGCGCTTTCAGTCGGAGCGGATGCAGCTCTCCATTGATCCCATCGTTCAGAGCGGGAGTATCCTGTTTCCCGGCCTGGAGAAAACGGTGGGTACCCTGCACAATTGGGATATCCACCTGGGGATTCGGCAGCCCCTGTATACGGGCGGCGTGCTGTCGCGACGTTTTGATCAGGCCCGGGAGCAGTCGGTGACGGAAACCCTGCGCCTGGCATCCCAACGGGTGGCCCGCGCCGGAGAGATTCGCGCGGCCTTTTATTCATACCGCCTGGTCTGTCGCAAACGGGATTCGAGCCTGCGCCTCCTGGAGCGGCTGGAACTGCATGCCCGTCGCCTGGACGCGTTGGCCGCTGAAGATCTTGTGCGGCGCAGCGATGTGCTGGAGACCCGTTCCCGGATCGCGGAAACCCGCCTGAAGCTGGAATCGCTTCATCGTGCCGTGGCGGAAGCGGCGGTCCGCTTTCATGAACTCACGGGACATCAACCCGGGAGCATCGCGGATCCGCCCGAACCGCGCGCTTTTACGCAGGATGAAGCATTGGCCTATTTCCGTTCCCATCACCCGCGACTGGGTGAGTTTTCCGCCCGCGAACGCTGGCTGGGACTGGAGGAAAAGGTCGCGGCGGGGCGTTACCTGCCCCAGGCCGAGGGTTATGCGGAACTGCATGTCGGGAGACCGGGGATCGATATGTTCAATTCCGACTGGCAGACTTACGCCACAGCGGGGATCCGCCTGTCCGTACCCGTGTTTCACTGGCATCGGGGACGCATGGAGCGGGGACTGGTTTCCGCGGCGGCGAATCAGCTGGAAAACAGGCGCGGGGAATACATCCGCATGGTGACGCATACCCTGGAACGATTGTATGTGCGTCAGCGGGGGCTGGAAGTGCAACGCCGGGAGGCGGAACACCTGGTAGACTATGCGCGGGAGGATGCAACCATCAAGTCGGAACTGGTTCGTGAGAAACAGATTTCCAACATTGATTTCCTTTCCGTTCAGGTGGACCTGGAACGGTTTCGTTCCAATCTGGATGAGATTGACTTTGAATTGACACTGACCCGGATCGCGGTACAGCGAACCATCGGGTACTGGGAGGACAGGCAATGAAAAAATGGATAATACTGGCTCTGACAGCCGGCCTTATGGTACTGGGCTGCACCGGGAGCGGAGATGACTCCATTCGGGCGGCGGGTGTTGTGGATGGCGACGTGGTATCCGTGAAGAGTGAAGCCCGGGGTCCTTTGATCGACCTTTCGGTCCGGGAGGGAGACAGGGTGACGGCCGGGCATCGCGTGGCCCGAATGGATGCCCGGAAGGTGGAAAACCAGCTGGAAGCGGTGGAGATCGCGGATCGTGAGGTGGCCATTCAACAACGCCGACTCAGAGAAGGCCGGACGCAATTGACGGCTCTCCGTGACTATGCGGTCCGGAACCACCAGCGTTTTCTGCGACTGCTGGAGAAGAAGGCTGTTTCGGGTGACCAGTTGGAAACGGCCCGTCTGAAACGGATTGAAGCGGAATCCGCAATGCGTGACAACGCGCGTCAGCTGGAAGCTCTGGAGAACCGGAAAGCCGCTAACGCCAACCGCCGGGAAGCCCTGCGGTTGCTCTTGTCGGATCACCGTTTTGACGCGCCCGTGTCCGGGGTGGTACTTGAAATTCACGTAATGAAAGGAGAAACGCTGTTTCCCGGCAGTACACTGCTGGAAATCCTGGACACGAGCAGCCTGTTCGTGGAAGTGTTCGTGGAGGAAGAGGAGCTTTCCCGCATTGTCCTCAACCAGAAGGCACGGATCCTGGTGGACGGCCACAAGGACGCGGTAAAGGGCAAGGTGGTCTTTTTCGGCCGCAGAGCGGAGTTTTCTCCCAAGTACATTCTTTCCGAGAAGGAACGTCGCAACCTTCTGGTCCAGGTGAAAGTGCGGATTCCCCTCGAAGCGGCGGACATCGTAAAGCTCGGAATGCCTGTTACCGTTGAGTTCGTCCGGTGATCTCATGATCAGGCTGGAGGGATTGCGCCGCTCCTTTGGCGCCAACCAGGCGGTGGATGATGTGACATTCTCCATTCCCCGGGCCGCCATCACCATTCTGGCCGGGGCGGATGGAGCGGGAAAATCCACGCTTTTCCGGATTCTGGTGGGGCTGGAGCCTATGGATGAAGGAAGGATTCTCCTGGAAGGAGAACCTGTCATCCCGGGGTCCCCGAAGTTGCGCCATCGCATCGGGTATATGCCCGAACGTTTTTCGCTGTATCCGGATCTTTCGGTGGAGGAAAACCTGAATTTTTTCGCGGACATTCACCAGGTACCCCG
>CAYVBC010000243.1:0-2844 GCA_964449545.1 uncultured Clostridia bacterium
TGCTGGCAAAAGGCCTGATCGAACGGGTCGGATTCAAGGATGCCATATTCAGCTACCAGGCACCTCCGAATGCCAAGGAAAAAAGGATTCTCTCCATTCCCGACTATCAGAAAGGCATCTCCCTGATCATCCAGGCGCTGCTGGATCCGGAAACCGGCGTGATCGCGCACATGAACGAGATTGAGGCTGTTGGCCACCGCATCGTGCATGGGGGTGAGGAATTTTCAGACTCTGTGGTCATTGATGAGAGTGTGATCCAGAGCGTGGAAAAAAACATCGAACTGGCTCCGTTGCACAACCCGCCCAACCTGCTGGGGATCCGGGCCGCCCGGGCGGAGCTTCCCCAAGTTCCCATGGTCGGCGTATTTGATACGGCATTTCACCAGACTTTGCCGGAGCGGGCGTTCATCTATGCCCTTCCGTACAATTACTATTCTGAAAAACGGATCCGTCGTTTCGGGTTCCATGGCACATCCCATCAGTATGTGGCCCAACGCGCGGCTGATTTTCTTCACCTGGAACTTGAGCAGACCCGGATGATTACCCTTCACCTGGGGAACGGGTGTTCCATCGCCGCCATTAATGGCGGAAAATCCGTGGATACCAGCCTGGGATTCGGCACCATGTGCGGCATGCCCATGGGGACACGGGCCGGTGACCTGGATCCGGCGGTACTGTTATATCTCCAGGAGAAGGAATCCATGACAACGGCGGATATTCATCGCCTGTTGTATAAGGAAAGCGGAATGCTGGGTGTGTCGGGAATTTCTCCGGATATGCGTGAAATCGAAGACAGGGCCGAGGAGGGAGATGTCCGGGCGCGCCTGGCTCTTGACGTCTTTGCATACGCGGCCCGGAAATATATCGGGGCATATGCCGCGGTTCTTGGCGGACTTGATGTGTTGATTTTTACCGCCGGCGTCGGCGAAAACTCTCCCATTCTGCGGGAGATGATCTGTCGTGATATGGAGTTTCTGGGAATCTCCGTGGACCCGGAAAAAAATGATTTCAAAGGTAAGTTGAGAGATATTTCCGGACCCGCCGCCCGGGTACATACCCTTGTGGTACCCACCAACGAAGAGTTGATGATCGCCAAGGAAACCTTCCGGCTGGTTCGGCAAGCCATGTGAGCGGGCAATGGCTTTTGGACTGAAGCTTCATTCCCGGATGGACCAGGAGTCCTGCAGGGCACGGGGGCTTTCCGCTTCTGACCTTGAACGTCAACTGGAAATGGTTGCCCGGGGGACCCCGTTTTCGGAGCTTGTGGCTCCGGCTGTTGTGGGCCATGGGATCCAGCGGTTGGAATCCCCGGAATCTGAACGGTTGGCGGACCTGTATCAGGCCCGGTTGAATTCTCTGGAAGTCATCAAGATGGTTCCCGCTTCCGGGGCCGCCTCCAGGCTGTTCCGGCCTTTATCTGCTTTCCTGAAGGGACTTGTTCCCGTGGAAGAAGATCAAATCGATCCGGGCGCGCCCGCCTCCCAACCGGACGTGGCGTTCCTGAATCGATTTTTTGCCGGACTGCATCGGAGGGATTTCGCTTTTTCAAGCCAGCTGGATGAAGGATTGGACTCCCTGGGGGACGGGTTGGCGGAAAGCCTGAAATTCGGAAAATATCGTCATATTCTGCGGGTCCTGCTCTCACCGGATCACCTGAATTACGGACGCAGACCCAAGGCTTTGATTCCATTCCATGGACGGGGAAGGAACGTGAGAACCGCCATGGATGAACACTTTTTTGAAGCGTTGAAGTATGGCTGTGGAAAAGACAATCGTTCTCAGCTGCACTTCACCGTATCCCGGGAGCATCGGGAGGCCATGGAAGATATGGCGGAAGCCTGGGTAAGGCGCCATTCTGGCGAGTCGGTGAAATTCGCTGTGGATTTTTCCCTCCAGTCGGCAAAAACGGACACACTTGCGGTTACCCTGGAGGGCATGCCGCTGCGGGATGAACGGGGGAATCTTGTTTTCCGGCCGGGCGGCCACGGTTCGTTGATCGGGAACCTTGCCGCCCTGGACGCTGACCTGGTTTTTATCAAGAATATCGACAACGTCATGCCCGAGCACAAGACAGAACGATCTTTTCATTGGAAAAGAGTTCTGGCCGGGTACCTCCTGGAGCAGCAGGATCGGGTGTTTGGCATACTGCGTAATATGGAACTGGGGGGAGGCGATTCGCTACGTGCCGCGGAAAAATACATAACTGAAATCCACAACGGGCCTGTTCCGGTACCTGAGGAGAAAGAATCAAGCGCCAAGAGAGCGGAACGGGCACGTTTCTTTCTGAACCGCCCGGTACGAGTCTGCGGCATGGTGGTGAATCAGGGAGAGCCTGGAGGGGGACCATTCTGGGTGAGGGACAAAACGGGAGAGCTGTCGCTTCAGATTGTGGAAGGGGCTCAGGTTGATCCATCGAATGCGGACCAAGGGTCCATTTTTTCGAGGTCGACTCACTTCAATCCGGTAGACCTGGTCTGCGGGACTCGGAATTATCAGGGCAAGCCCTTTGTCCTTGATGAATTCATCAACCGGGAGACCTATTTCATCACCCGTAAATCCCGGGAGGGAGGGGCGCTGCTGGCATTGGAGTGGCCCGGATTGTGGAACGGAGCCATGCATCACTGGCTGACCCATTTTGTTGAAGTTCCGGCATCCACCTTCACTCCGGTGAAAACGATCAATGACCTGTTGCGGCCCGAGCATAGCGACTGAGTATCCCAGAGCGCACCGCTTCTTTTCACCCGGATCCTTTCTTCAGATACAAAACGAAATCCTTTTGAAACCAATTGTGGTATGGACGTGTCTCAGTTTGTGAAGACAACATGTGGGAGCCCTTTGTTGACG
>CAYVBC010000244.1:0-2838 GCA_964449545.1 uncultured Clostridia bacterium
GCAAGCGAATCGAATTCCTGGGAACCCGCATCCACTGGATCTGGCACTACCTGGTCCTCATGCTGATCATCGTCCTGGGGCTGCGCAAACGCTTCGGCGTCGAATTCTAAGCAAACTTTCTCAGCTCCGATACACAGGCTGCAGAGGTATTTTCTGATCTATCCAATTCTTTTTTTCAGGATCGGTGCGTGTCGGTATGGATATATGGCTTCAACCGGATTGTGCGGATCTGTTTTCAAAATCGGACTTAGAACCAGGTCTCCAGTGTAAGTAAAATTTGACTGAGTCCAATCAGTGGCTGGAGTCCTACCTGTACCAATCTTTTCAGGGATGGCCGTGTTGAGATGATCCCGGCCCAGAAAGGCGAGTATCGATAATAGGCGTTCACGAAATTGCGGCCGGTTTCGTTGTGAAGCAGGAAGGTGTCCCGGAAGGATCTCAGGGTGGACACATGCGGGTGAAGTAGCGAACCGAAGGCGGCGGTGGCGATAAAGCAGCCTCCCGGTTTGCCGTCGTCATCGTTGCCGCCGGAACTCCTGGCTTTGATGGAGATGGTGGAGAAGAAAGATGTGCGATTGTTGATGGTGTAATCGTCCTGCTTATCCCCATTCACGGTGACCATGATTCCGATATAATAGGTGCCGGCCGGGACATTATCGGGAATCGTTGAGTCGATGTTAAAGACGGATCGGCTTTCTCCGGCGAAGGATTCCCAGTTCCAGAATGTACCGATTCTGTAATCATCCGTGGTGATGGTCCTGTCCGTGGACAGGTAAAAACGGACCCTTACCTCCGAAACGGCATTGTAACTGTTGTTTTCCACGGTGATGTGGTTCAGGGAGATCGGGTCTCCCGGGTAGTAGGAGGATTTATCCGCCGTGGCGTTATGCAGGCCGTTATCGGCATAATAGGATTCGACGCCCACGTCCACCGTGTTTAATATGCTTGTGCGGCTGGAATAATCGCGCCGCAGACAAAACGCATCCACTACGTGAATGCCACGGCCATCCTCGATGATATTGTGGTTGTAACTGTGCACCACGGTCAGTCGATCGTAGTCATAACTTTCATAATACCCCCATTGACCGGTTTCTCCTCTCTGCATTCCCCAGGTGTGGGCCATTTCATGCATGGCTACCGGGCGCAGGAGGATGAGGTCGGCATTGCCCCAGGCAGCCGCTTCATTGTCCGTCCAATCGTAGGTGGGATTGAATAACACATCTGATTCCAGCAGGCGACCGCATGGGCTTCCCGCCCGCCACCAGCTGTGTGCCCAGCCGAGATAGCCATTCCAATGAACTCCATAGATCCGGAACATATCGGCATCCGACACCCAACCGCAAACTTCGTTTTTACTGTTATGGCCGTATTTCCCATCGCTGGCCAGTTTCTGGTAAATGCCCATGAACCAGTTCCATGTCTGCCTGGAGGCTTCGAACGTATCGTATGACCACCAGTCCGCGGGAACCGCTTTCATGATAAAGGGAAGGGTATGGTAGCCACAGTATCCCAATGTGCCGCCGGAAGGTGTTCGCGTGTTGTCCGGGAGATATTCGTTGTCATCCACGTCCCAGGTACCCGTGGCTTCACAGACCGTGCCTTCCATTTCGTTTACCCATTCTGATGGGGGAATGCCCGTATCTTCCCGCTTGAGGGCTCGGGTCATCAACTGAGTGTTGAGCCCCATATCTCTGATGTAGTTGATGAAATCCGAGAGGTGGAATGACCCGGGTTTCCCTTCATCACCTGACAGTTCCTTTTGAATCAAAGCCGGTGAAGCGCTGTCTTCAAGGGTATTCGGGATCGGTGCCGGAAGGGGCCGCCCGATGGCCTCGGATTGCTGGGTGTCGTAGATTGGAATGCCTTTCCGCATGGCTGCTACCCGTGAGGTTCCTGAGTTCAACCCTCGGATATCAGCGCCCCGAACCAGTCTTCTGCCGGCTGTAAGCACAAATTCCGTGCCGGTGGCCTCGTCCTTAATGACTTCAAAAATTCCCTGCGTGCCCCCGATCATTGGATTTACATAGGTTTTTCCATCATCACTCACGAAAAGAAGATAGCGATGACCCGTTTGGAAGGATGGCGCGACACTGACTTTAAGGCAGAGATCTCCCACACAGCCGCCGGCATGTTGAAGGACAATATGATCTTCATTACTTTGAGTGGATCTCTGGGTGCCGTGGACCAGCATGATGTCGGTGAACAGAACCTCGGTGATGATGAAAGTCCGCTGATCGTTGAATCGGCTTACCTGACTTTCCACGGTTCCGATAAAAATCAGATCAGAGCTCTGGGTGACCTCCGCGAAAGAGAGCTTGATCTGCGAAGCCGGCAGTCCATGCACCAGCAGAATCATCAAGAATACGGAGCGGAGCCATTTCGAAAAAGAAGTCGAGTGAAATGTTTTAGGGTTGCTCATTTAATATTTCTCCTCTCTGACACTTAAGTAATATATGGCACTGCATTTTAAGTCAAGCGGAGTTCACTGGAATTCGGGCCCAGGTAAGCCTTTTTATCTTTCCTGTGCTATATTGTTGATCGGATGATGCGAGAGGAATGAGATGACACTCAAGGTGTACGTGATTTCAGACGGAACCGGAAAGACGGCCGAAGGGGCGTTGAAATCCGCCATGGCCCAGTTCGGAGAGGTGGATACGGAGATCAATGTCCGTTCCCATATCCAGACGGAGAAGGCTGTCCGGAGGGTGATTGATGAAGCACGAATCCATAAGGGATTCGTGGTTCACACCATTGTGTCCAAAAACCTTCGGGACCGGATCCTGGCCCTGGGACGGCTGAATGATGTGGAAACCATTGACCTCATGGGGCCCCTTCTGG
>CAYVBC010000245.1:0-2836 GCA_964449545.1 uncultured Clostridia bacterium
CCGCTGATTTCATGGGGGAATTCATATGAGTGGAAAGAAAAAAACCGCGTCCGGGCTACTGCAAACAGGGATATCTCTTTCCCAACGGATTCTGGATGCTCGTCAGGCCCTGATTGAATTCGCGGAATGCCATACGCTGAATGAACTGATTATCCGGGCCATCGGTGATACGGGGAATCTGGTGGGCAGCCCCATCGGGTTTTTCCATTTCCCGCGGTTGCATGGCGGAGTTATTTCTCCACAAGCTTTGTCCACAGGGATACACAGGGAATTCTGCCACGCGGAAGGAAAGGGGATCCACAGTGAAATTGACCCGGGAGGCGTCTGGGCGGACTGCATCCGCACGGGGGAACCGGTGATCCATAATGATTACGCCTCCCTTGCCCGTCGAAAGGGATTGCCCGAGGGCCATGTCCCGGTGATTCGGGAACTCGTGGTTCCGGTGATTCGGGCCGGTGAAGTTGTTGCCGCACTGGGAGTGGGTAATAAGCCCGAAAACTACACCGGGAAAGATGTGGATATCGTGTCGCGGATGGCGGATGTGACCTGGCAGATCATCTCTCATAAGCAAACGGAGGAGGCCCTGTCGGAAAGTGAGGAACGCTTCAGACGGGTGTATGACCACATGGCCGTCGGAGTGGCACAGGTGTCGATGGGGTTCCACATCATCAGCGCCAACCAGGCATACTGCCGGATGCTCGGGTACCGGGAAGAGGAGTTGATCGGGAAACATCTACGCGACCTTACCGATCCATCCGACCTGGATGAAAACCTGCAGAAACAGGAGCAGATGGCCCGGGGAGAGATCGATCACTTCCGGATGGAAAAGCGATTCACACACAAGGATGGCCGAGTGGTATTCGGTATTCTGGATTCCAATCTTGTGCGGGACGCGGAAGGCCGGCCCATCTATTTCCTCGGCAGTGTTCTGGACATTACGGAGCGTGAAGAGGCCGAAGAGGCTCTCTGGGAGAGTGAAGTCCGCAACCGGGCGATCCTGGACGCCCTGCCGGACATCATGTTCATTCAGCATCGGGATGGGACGTTTCTGGATTACCATGCGCCCCATGGAGACGCGTTGTTCACTTCACCCAAGAGATTCATGGGAAACAAGATCCAGGATCTTCTGCCCAAACCCTTCGCCTCCAAGGCAATGTCCTTTATCCGGAAGGCTCTCCGGACGGGCGGGATTCAGGTGTATGAGTACCAACTGCCCATTGACGGGAAAATCAGGTATTTTGAAGCGCGGATCGTGCCGTACGGGGATGATAAGGTCATCTCCATTATTCGCGAGATCACGATGCGGAAGGTTGCCGAGGAGAGAATTGCCCGCTTCGGACGGATTCTCGAAGACTCACTGAACGAAATATATCTTTTCGATTCCGAGACATTGAAATTTACCCAGGTGAATCGTGCGGCTCAGCAGAACCTGGGGTATTCCATGGATGAACTCCAGAGATTAACTCCCATTGATATAAAAACCGAATTTTCGCTCGAATCGTTCCAGGAACTGCTTGAACCCTTGCGCAGGGGAGAAAAAGAGAAAATCGTCTTTGAGACCACCCACCGGCGCAGGGATCGTTCTCTGTATCACGTGGAAGTCCACCTGCAATTGATGAAACACGGGCAGGAGTCTCTTTTTGTCGCGATCATGACGGATCTTTCGGAACGGAAAATCGCTGAAAAGGAGAAGAAGCGTCTGGAGGAGCAGTTTTACCGGGGGCAGCGGCTTGAATCAATCGGACGCCTGGCCGGGGGAGTGGCGCACGATCTCAACAACCTGCTGACGCCCATTCTCGGTTATGGAGAGATGCTGCTGCAGGATGAGCAATTCGGCGGACCGAACCGGGAATCGATGACGGAGATCGTGAACGCGGGTAAACGGGCCCGGGATCTCGTGCGCCAGCTCCTGGCTTTCAGCCGTCGCCAGGCCATGGAGTTCCGCCCGGTGAGCCTGAACACGTTGCTGTCGAATTTTGAAACGCTGCTGCGGCGAACCATCCGGGAGAACATCACCATTGATATCCATCCGGGCCCTGAACTGCCGTTGATCAGTGGGGACCCGGGGCAACTGGAACAGGTGATCATGAACCTGGCGGTGAATGCCCAGGACGCCATGGCCGATGGGGGGACGCTGACTATTGAAACCGTACGCGTTGACCTCGAGTTGAAAGAGATCTCCGACCAGGAGGGGGTGACTCCCGGCCCATTTGTGCTGCTGAAGGTGAAGGATACGGGGAGCGGGATGGACGAGGAAACACGCAGTAACGTTTTTGAGCCTTTTTTTACTACGAAAGACAAGGAAAAGGGTACCGGCCTTGGCCTGTCCACGGTGTATGGCATTGTCAAACAGCACAGGGGAATGATCCGGGTGGCCAGTGGTCCGGAAAAAGGGACCGAGTTCGGGATTTTCCTGCCTGTTTCAGGCCAGTCTCCCGAACCGGAAAAAACCGTTGAACCCGCCCCATCCATTCTGAAAGGCAGTGAAACGATATTGCTTGTTGAGGACAACGACCAGGTGCGAAGCCTGATCCTGGCCATCCTGGAGCGGCAGGGATACTCCGTTCTGGTTGCGGAGGATGGAATCCATGCGCTGGAACTCCTGGAACGGTTCAACGATCCGGTCCACCTGCTGCTGACGGACGTGATCATGCCGGGGATGAACGGGATTGAACTGTTTAAAGAGATTTCCGCATCCCGGCGGAATGTTCGGGTGATCTACATGTCGGGATACGCGGACGATGTGATCCTGGAGCAGGGGGGGGCGGAAGTGGGCTTGCCCTTCATTCAGAAACCCTTTTCCGTCAAGGATATCACCACCAAGGTCCGGGAAGTA
>CAYVBC010000246.1:0-1582 GCA_964449545.1 uncultured Clostridia bacterium
AATTGAATTCTTACGCCATGAGGCTGGTCTGAAAGGTGCCCATTCAACGGAATTCAATTCCAAAACCGCTTTTCCGGTTTTCAAGAAGCTGAAAGAGCTGGTGGATGTGGAAGAGATGGGGCACAATATGCGCCTGGGTGCGTTCAATTGCATTCTCAAAAAGGGAACCGTTGCGTATAAAGCCTATGCGCGGGAAAAAATCTCTGAACGCCACCGCCATCGTTATGAATTCAATCCGGAATTTGAAGCATTGATAGAAGAAAAAGGTCTGGCGATCAGTGGCAAGAACCCGGAGCGGAATCTGGTTGAGATTATTGAATTGACCGGACATCCATGGTTTGTGGGATGCCAGTTCCACCCGGAATTCAAATCACGTCCCCTGATGCCTCATCCGCTTTTCCGCAGCTTCATCGCGGCGGCCCGGGAACACCAAAAAAACTGATAGCAAAATATATTTGTTAGTTATATTGGTGGTTTTAACGTTTTTTGGGGTGGAAGTTCAATTCCCCCCGGGTTTGACATTTTCCAATCATCTTGTTTACAATTATTCCTGATGTCGTACTGTCGGCAGGGGGATGTGGACGACCCGCATGCGTTCGCACACGAAGGGGCAACGATTGTAAGGAGGTTTGGAATGGAACGGACCTATGATGAGTTGAAGAAACTGACGGTTGTGAAGTTGAGGGAACTGGCGTCTGAAATGGAACATGAGGCCCTCCAGGGGTATACTCAGCTGAACAAAGAGCGTCTCATTGAAGCCTTGTGTGAGGCGCATGGGATCGAAACACGGAAAAAACGCCTGGTTGTCGGCCTGGATAAAGCCGCACTAAAAACCCGGATCAGACAATTGAAAGTACGACGCGACACGGCTCTGGAAAAAAGAGACCATGATGAGCTCAAGTCCGTGCGGCGTAAAATTCACCGGCTGAAGCGTCAGATTCACAAAGCCACCCAATAACGCGTTTCCCGCATTCATTGACATCCCCCGGGTCACTCTCTACAATGGCGGTATGAGGCAATGCAACCTGCC
Organism: uncultured Clostridia bacterium; assembly: GCA_964449545.1. Taxonomy (GTDB): domain Bacteria; phylum Acidobacteriota; class Aminicenantia; order UBA2199; family UBA2199; genus UBA876. The sequence continues at coordinate 1,031 of CAYVBC010000246.1, forward strand.
CCTGCGGTTGGTTGGGGGCATATTGATTTTTTCCTTTATTCTATTGGCAAAAACCCAGGGAAAAAACGAAGATCTGAGATTTTTTTCCTGCAATAACGGCATTCCGGTGATTGCGGAACGACTCCCGAATCTGCCTCTTGTTCATGTTGTTCTGGCCCTGCGTTCGGGCAGCAAATATGAGAAAGAAGAAGAGGTCGGATTGTCCCACCTGTTGGAACACTTAATCCTATTCAGTGATGATAACGAAGGCGCGTCCGCCAATCTCTCTGAGGCGCTTCGCCTCAATGGAGCGATGGTTAACGGACATACGGGGCGCGATCTGGTTACCTTCGAAATCACCCTCCCGGCAGACCGCCTGCCAGCTGGAATTTCCTTGATCCGTCGCCTTGTGTTTGATAGAAAATTTTCAGATAAAGATCTTGAGCGGGAGCGCGCCGTTGTTCGCCGGGAGCGCAAGGAATCCCGAGATGATCCGGTTCAGAGGGGAACAAGGCTGTTGTTGCGGAAAATGTTTCCCCACCATCCCTATGGACGGTCTATCTATGGGTCCCT
>CAYVBC010000246.1:1682-2829 GCA_964449545.1 uncultured Clostridia bacterium
CCCTACAATCATGAACATCGAATTGGAATACGGGTGATCGCCCAGATGCTGGGGCGGGGAATCTATCCTCTGTTAAGTTCATGGCTGGTGGGTCGTTTTCACCTTGTTTCATCGGCAAGCATGAGTTATCTTCCGCTTGCGGAGATGGGGTGTGTCTGGGTACACATGGTGCTTGATCCAGAGAACATTAAACGGGCCAAGAACGAGTTATTTCAATTTATCAAACAATTTCGGAGTATGAACTTTTCACTCCAGGACTATCCCCCCGCAAGGCGACGGGAGGTATTTGATTTTCTTGAATCATCCATGAACCAACTTCGGGTCCGTTCGGAGAGTGGGCGGGAAAGCGGAATTCAGCGTGCGTTGTCCTATGCCCGGTTTATTCTGATCAACCGTAGAGAAAAGCCGGAAAGCTTTGAAAAACAGCTGAAAAGATTGAGCCCCTCAAAGTTACGGTCGCTGGCCGGCAAATACTTGCTGGGAGTGCCACACACCACGGTTGTGCTGCTTCCCCGGGAGACGCCATGAAGAGAGAATCTCTACGTCTGTTCCTGGCTGTGTGGGCGGTTTTTGGTGTGGGAATGATCTATTCGGAGACCATGAATCTTCCGAAAAAGCTATCCCTGGACCTTCCTGTTTCCGTACTCTATCAGAGGGACGGCACCTCATCACTCACGGAGCTCCGGATCCTGCTTCCAGCCGGTATGCGATCCGTCCCTGAGTCTCTGCGAGGGCTGTCTTTATTAACCGCACGCATGGCTCTTGAAATCCCCTCCGCCCAGCAGGTGAAAAAACTCCTTGAAATGGGATCCCGGTTTTCTTCCTGGGCGACTGCGGACCATGCGGTTCTAACCCTGACTTCCCTGAGCAGTCATTTTGATGACACGTTGGAGATTTTCTGCTCAATCCTGAAAAAGCCTCTGGTTACTGGAATTCGAATTAAGAGAATAAAAGACTGGATGGATACCAGAAGTAAGACGGCTCAGGATTCCCCGGAAGAGATGATGCAGCTTTATTATCGTAATCATTTTCTGCGGGGCAGGGGATATGCCGGGAGTGTGTATGGAACGAAGGTGACCCGGAAAAGGATCTCCGCAACCCATGTACGCAGACTGATGGAACATCGATATTCACTGCGACATATGTG
>CAYVBC010000247.1:0-2813 GCA_964449545.1 uncultured Clostridia bacterium
GGAAGTCACGCTCCCGATGCTCATAATGGATGGACAACTCCCGCAGCGCGCCGGCATCCCCCATGGCCCGGAGCTCTTCCCACAACTCAATGGCACTGGAATACAATTTCTGTTTTTTCTTCATCCGGGAAAGTCGCCGCGTGGCCAGGGTCTGAACCTCCTCCCTGCAAGCCATGCTGCGGGCCAGGGTCAGGCGTTCCACGGCCTGTTCCCAGTATCCACTGGATTCAAGCAGTCTTGCCGTTCCCATCACCTCCCCTTCATCATGTACCAGAGACACATCCTCCAGGTAACCGGCCCCCAACCGCAGCAGCATCGCCAGCCCCACCAGGTCCAGGGCGTTATGCTCCATCACCTTCTCCAGCATTGACGAATCCCCATTACGCAGAAAACGGAAATAGAGATGGGGAATCAGAGAACCGTCCACATCCTCCTCCCGGCTCAATCCCAGCAAGATGTCACCCAGGAAACCCAGGCGACGGGAGGGATAGGTATGTCGCCATAATACGCGTGCCGGATAAAGAAAATCCAGGTGAGGGCAGGAGAGCAACGGAAATTTTCTGCGCTGCAGGATGTACCGGGTTTCCATCAGGGGAAAATCAAAACATTTTCCATTGTAGGTGACGGTGGCGCAGAAATCCAGGCCATCCAGGAACCGATCCACGGTTTCCAGGAACTCCTTCTCCCGGGTCAGATCGGAAAGGGTGAAAATCCGTACCTGGAAGGTCTCTCCTTCCAGGAAACCGAACCCCAACATGAACGGAATGGTTCCGGTACCTCCGGAAAGGCCGGTTGTCTCCGTGTCAAAATAGAGCAACCGGGACGGCGACAATTTCTTCCATTCAGGATTTCCCGTCAATATGGACAGGTCGGCGGCGCGAATGCACGCCAGATCACCTATGGTAAAGGCCCCGAAGCGGGCCTCCGCGGGATAAGAATACTCTCTTTCCAAAACCGCCGGCAGATCGACTTTCGCAGGGGAATTGGGAACCGGTTGCGTGGTTTTTCTTTCCTTCAATCTGGAACGCACCAGTCGATCCAGTTTATCCCGGGTGGAAAGTTCATCCGATGATTCGAGGTCTGACCACTGCCTTTTTATGGAATTGTCCAGTCGGTTCAGTTTATCGCGTGTTTTCGCCACTGCGAAGCCGCCTGGTCACGGGGATCAATCGATCATGTAGTTCAGGGGATTGCGCGGTTTGCCGTATACCCGGACTTCATAATGAAGGTGGGGGGCTGAGCTCATCCCCGTACTGCCGACAAATCCGATCACTTCACCCCGCTTGACTCGCTGCCCCTCTTTCACGTTAAAAGAAGCCAGGTGACCATAACGGGTGGTGAAACCGTAACCGTGATCAATAATGATCAGGTTGCCATAATAAGAGCGCCGTTCCGCGCACAGCACCAGGCCGTTTGCCGGCGCAGTGATTTTATTTCCCAACTGGGTGGCAATATCCACTCCATGATGGAAATCTTTCTTTCCCGTAATTGGATGTCTCCGCATTCCGAAGGCGTCCGTAAGGTATCCGCGAATGGGCCAGATGGAGGGTGTATGGGAAAGACGCATTTTCTGCTTGTCAATGACACTGTGGACATATTTCAGTGTCTTCTCCAGTTCTCTGGATTTCGAGCTTAAACGGGATGTCTGGCCCAGAATATCCAGGTTCTGTTGAGCCATCGATTCCGGCCCGGCAGTGAGAGGACCGCCACGGAAATCCACGGGTCCACCGCCACTTCCCACTTCTTTCAAAGCCAGCGGAGATTTAAGACCGGAAGCCACCAGAATGCGCTCCGTATAGATTTCCATTCTGCGAACGCTGTTATCAAGCAATTCAATTTTTTTACTCAATGACCCGATGAGAAGGTCTTTCTGTTCCACCTGTTTCTTCAGACTCTGGAGCTTATGGCGGTTGGATGCGGTTGTAAGGTAATCAAATATCGCCACACCCGATGCCAGAGCCAGCACAATGAGCGCCGCCGCGGCACGCTTCAGGAAGCGGGCCGATATTGAGAACTCTTTGTTTGACGTTGTGGCGCCGGATACGACGATTACGGAATAGACTTTTCCATTTTTTTGCATACTAAGAATGTTTTGTACACCAAAAAAAATCAATTGTCAACTCTACCGTTCACACCATCTTCCATTCATCTGCCCGGAAGAGCCGACTTGACTTTCTTTTTCAAACTTGTTACACAAGAAACAGGATCAAAGGAGGATGTATGAGTAAACATACTGTATTGCTGGCAGACAGCAGCTACACCATCCGCCGGATCGTTGAACTATCTTTTTCTGAAGAAAAAGAAATTGAACTCATAACCTTCGAAAGTGGCACTCAGTTGCGGGAAAAGCTTATTGAGTTGACTCCTGACGTGGTTCTTGTAGATATCAGGCTCCCGGAATTCAACGGATACCAGGTTTGCAAATTCATCAACGAAACCGACACCCTTAAACAGGCACGGGTTTTTCTGCTGAAAGGCGGTTTTGAACCGGTGAACGAGAACCTTCTGAAGGAACTCAACTACCTGGATATAATCACAAAACCGTTTGATTCCAACGCATTGGTGGCATCGGTGAAAGAGAGCCTGGAGCAGGTTCCCGCGCAAACCCCGGAGTCCACGCCCGAAGAGGAGATTGCGGATTCATTTCCAGAAGATATACCGGAGATTTCAGATTTCGACGAAGACCCGTCCGGGGGCATCAGTTTTTCAGACATTAAGGAAGACATGGACTCTGGACAGATCCCTGATCCTTCGGCAAAGAAGTCAGATACTGAAGATTTCGTGAAGGAGGAAGTTCTTCCCTCGGAAGAGAT
>CAYVBC010000248.1:0-2806 GCA_964449545.1 uncultured Clostridia bacterium
CCATAATGATCTCAATGGATCGCTCAATGTTCTCCCACTTCACGGGAACACCCGCGGCCAGTGAGTACTTCTCCGGGATCGCCTTGATATCCATTGACACAAAGTCCACGAGATCCGCATCCAGAATTGCCAGTAAAGATTCCGGTAAAGCACCGTTGGTGTCGATTTTCACCTTTACACCAAGTTGCCGGATCTGAAAAAGAAAATCCCCTAGCCCCTCCTGGATCAGAGGCTCTCCCCCGGACACAACCACACCATCAATAAAGCCCCGTCTGTTTCGAATTCGTTCTATAATTTCGGGGCAGGAAAAACCCGCTTCATCGGAGTCGGGCAGAACAAGGGACGGGTTGTGACAGAAGGGACAGCGGAAATTGCATCCCGCGGTAAAAACCGCGGAAGCAATGTGGTTGGGGAAATCGAGAAACGTGGTTCCGATAAAACCATGAATCCGCATCAATCAGGGTTTCAGGCGTTTTTGAAAGGAGATTCGGGATCGATCAGCTTCCTTTCACCGAACTCTTCCACCTTACCCTTGTTCCAGTTCTGAATGGGGCGGTAATACCCAACCACACGGGAATAAATCTCTGTAGGAATCATTTTAATCCGGACCTTGCCGGTATCTTCTGACTTAATTTCAGTGTCCACTGTTTTGATTTGACTCATGGTTTCCTCGCATCTTCCCTTTTTCATTGCGCCTCGGGGCCCGTTGCTCCGAGGTCCTCTCGCTCCCGCCCATCCACAACCAGGAATGATCCCTGGGGCAGGGTTTTCAGTTTGTCCGGATCCACACTGACTTCCACTCCGAATTGTTCCAGGTCTTCACGGGTCTGGACGTTGGGATCAAAACGATGAGCGCCCGAAATATACCCGGAAGTGGGAGAAACGGAAAATGTCGGTGTAAATGAAAAATAAGGTAACCGGAAACGACCGGCAATCTTTTGCGTCAATCTGCGCACCATGCGCCAGTCACGAATGTTTTCACCAAAAAAGAGGTGAACGACGGTTCCTCCCGTAAACTTGACCTGTAGATCGTCCTGATGTTCAAGCAGGTCAAACACATCGGAAAAAGCCGATACCGGCGGATGAACCGAATTCGTATAATAAGGCTCATTCTCTCCACTGCTGATAATATCCGGAAACCGCTCTTTATCCGCTCGGGCAAGACGATAGGTGGCGCCCTCAGCGGGTGTGGCCTCCAGGTTGTACATGTTTCCCGTTTCCTCCTGAATGGCTCGAATCCTGTCGCGCATGTAATCAAGCACTTTGAGAGCAAAGGCTTTGGCTTCAGGATCAACCAGGCTGGCTCCGGTAAAGTTCCGCACAGCCTCATTCATGCCGACAATTCCGATAGTGGAAAAGTGAAATTTCCAGAACTTACCTGTGCGCTCACGCAGGCTGCGCAGGTAAAAACGAGTAAACGGATATAATCCCAGTTCGGTAAATCGCTCTATATTTTTTCTTTTGATTTCCAGGGCTTCCACGGCAAGATGAAGTTGCCGGTCCAACAGGTTGAAAAATGTTTTTTCATCATCCGCACGATAACCGATTCGAGGAAGATTAATGGTCACAACCCCAATCGATCCGGTCAGGGGGTTCGCGCCAAACAGGCCCCCGCCCCGCTTCCACAGCTCCCGGTTGTCCAGACGGAGGCGGCAGCACATGGATCGCGCATCCTCGGGATTCATGTCTGAATTCACAAAGTTGGCAAAATAGGGAATTCCATATTTCGCGGTCATGCGCCACAATGGCGCAAGATCATCATTCTCCCAGTTAAAATCTTTTGAGAGGTTATAGGTTGGAATGGGAAAAGTGAAGATACGGCCCCGGGCATCTCCCTCCATCATGACATCCGCAAAAGCCCGGTTGATCATATTCATCTCTTTCTGGAACTCGCCGTAGGTCTCGCCGCGCTCCTCGCCACCCACGCATACCTGCTTGTCTTTCAAAGTAACGGGGGGCTCCAGGTCCATGGTCAGGTTGGTAAATGGGGTTTGAAAACCAACCCGGGTGGGAACATTCAGGTTAAACACAAATTCCTGGATTGACTGCCGGACCTCTTCATACGACAGCTTGTCGTAACGAACGAAAGGGGCCAGCAGTGTGTCGAAATTCGAAAAGGCCTGGGCTCCGGCAGCTTCTCCCTGAAGGGTATAGAAAAAGTTGACCGTCTGCCCCAGAGCGGTGCGAAAATGTTTGGCGGGCCGGGATTCCACTTTGCCCTTGGCCCCCGTAAAACCCACCTTCAAGAGGTCTTCCAGGTCCCAGCCCACGCAATATGGGCCCAGGATACCCAGATCATGAAGATGCAGGTCTCCCTCTTCATGCGCGAGCCGGATGTCCAGCGGATAGAGTTTCCTCAGCCAGTACTTGGCCACCAACTTCGATGAAACATGGAGGTTCAGCCCCTGAAGAGAGTAGGACATATTTGAGTTTTCTTTGATTCTCCAGTCCCGCATGTTCAGGTATTCATCAATCACCTCTATCCCATCGAGGAAGTTCTGGCGGATATCTCTCATTTCGGCCCGCTTCTCCCGGTACAGGATATACGCTTTGGCCGCTTCCGCCTGGTGATCTTCAATCAGAACCCGCTCAACGATATCCTGCACTTCCTCTACTTCAGGAACAACATTGAATCGAAAATAGCGGTCATCAAGAATAGTGACGATTCTTTCGGTCAACCGGGCAACCAGCGCGGAATCTTTTTTTCCTACGGCACGGAAGGCTTTGAACAGGGCCGCGGAAACCTTCTCAGAATTGAATAATGCGTATCGTCCATCCCTTTTTTGAATAGACTTGTCTTCCGACA
>CAYVBC010000249.1:0-2806 GCA_964449545.1 uncultured Clostridia bacterium
CGTCCCGAGGCGGTTTTGAAGGCCAACCGGGAATCGATCCTGCGTCGCTATAAGCGGGCCCGGAATAACTGGGAACAGGCCCGTCTCCTGCCCCTCCTGAATCGTGATGAGGATGAAACAACCTACCTGGTGAACCTTTACCTGGATCGCTATATGAACCTTCTGGGTGTGCAATGCCGGGAGTTGAAATGGCGGCAGATGAAACGGCGCTGGGGGACCTGCCGCAGCGACGGAGTGATTCTATTAAACCGCTTCCTTCGCCACCTGCCCGAACCCCTGGTGGCATTCGTGGTGTTTCATGAAACCCTGCACCTGAAGAATATGCGCCATGATAAGCGTTTTCGTGATTTCGTGGCGCGGATCTTTCCCAACCACCGCGAGATGGATCACCAGATGGAGCTCTACGGAATCCGCATGCGTTTCTTCGAAGAGTAAAGATCAATCAGGGCGGTGCGTTGACTTCAGGGCTGGGCATGGGTACCATGAATGGGGAAAACCGGAGGCAACACCATGCAGAAAGAGATACGGGAGATGATCCAGCGGATCGGTACGGTGATCCTGGGCAAGGACGACGAGATCCGGCTGGTGGTGACCTGCATGCTGGCCCGGGGCCATCTGCTCATCGAAGATCTGCCCGGCATGGGCAAGACGACCCTGGCCCAGGCCATCGCCCGATCCCTGGGCCTGCGTTTTTCCCGTGTCCAATTCACCAGTGACCTGCTGCCCGCGGATATCATCGGTGTCTCCGTGTTTGATCGGGAACACCGGGAATTCACATTTCACCAGGGTCCCCTTTTCGCGCAACTGGTGGTGGCGGATGAACTCAACCGGGCCACTCCGCGAACCCAGAGCGCCCTGCTGGAGGCCATGGAAGAGGGGCAGGTTTCCTCGGATGGCGTCACACGGGAGTTACCGAGACCTTTTTTCGTGATCGCCACGCAGAACCAGCGCCACCACGTGGGTACTTTCCCCCTTCCCGAGTCCCAGCTGGACCGTTTTCTCATGCGCCTGCGGCTGGGTTATCCGGACGCCCGGGCCGAGCGCCGGCTGCTCACCGGGGAAAACCGGGCGGACCTGGTTCGGCGGTTGCAGCCCGTGATGGCGGTGGAGGGACTGCTCCGGCTCCAGGAGCAGGTGCCCCGGGTCCATACCTCTCCGGCGCTGCTGGACTATGTGCAGGAGATCCTGGCCGCCTCACGAAGTCGTCCGCAGCAATGTCTGGGCCTCTCTCCCAGGGCGGGGATCGCTCTCCTGCGGGCCGCCCAGGCATGGGCATTGACCGAAGAACGGGATATGGTGCTTCCGGAAGATGTCCAGCATGTGGCGGGCAGTGTGCTGGAACATCGCCTGAATCCCGAGGGTGGCCGCACGGCGGATGAAGCCTGCGGTACATGGGAGAAACTGCTGCGCACCGTGCCCCTGAAGCGTTGACCGGGACATGAAACGCCGCAAAAGAGCCATCCGGGTTCGTCTCACGGGGGCGGGTGGTGCCTACCTTCTGGTTACTTTCGCCATTCTTGTGGCGGCCATGAACTACAGCAACAGCATGGCCTTTATCCTCTGCTTCATGATGCTGGGGACCCTGATCAGTGCCGCCGCGATGGGTCGGGGATATCTGCATGGATTGACTCTGCGGGGAATCCGGGTGTATCCCGCGTTTGCGGAACGGGGTGTGCGATTGACACTGGATCTTTCCGCTCCCGGCGGCACCGGTCGGCCGGCCCTGTTTGCCGCCGTGGCCGGTATGGAAGGGTATGGCCGGACCGCGGGACCGATCACATTGCAGCCGGAAGGGGGTATGACCCTGGATGTGGGGATTCCCGCCCGCAAGCGGGGGGAATTCACATTGTCCGCCGTGGGGCTGGAAACCCGGTACCCCCTGGGGGTTTTTCGTTGCCGCCGGGAGTTGCCGACACGGGTCTCCTACCTGGTGTACCCGAACCCCGCCGGTAACCGGGCCTGGCCGGAGCCGGAGACCCGCTGGTACGACTGGACCGAGGGATCGCATATGAGTGGTGGAGACGATTTCGCCGGGCTGCGTCCCTGGAGAAAGGGAGAATCCCCCCGGCATATCGACTGGAAATCCGTTGCCCGGGGGCGGCCGTTGAACGTCAAGGAGTTTTCCGGGGGTGGGCAGGTTCGGATCTGGTTCTCCTGGGATCACCTCCCGGACCTGGGCCCGGAGGCAAAACTGTCGCAGTTGACGCGCTGGGTGCTGGACGCGGACCACCTGGGCGTGGAATTCGGGTTGCGGCTTCCGGGGAGTTCCATAGACTCCGGATCCGGAACCCGCCACACCCGGGATTGCCTTGAAGCCATGGCGAGGTTCAAATCCGGATGAAATCCGTCATGATTTCCGCATCGGCCATGTCCCTGACTCCCCGTGCCCTGGGTTGGCTCAAGGCGGCGTTTCTATTGGGTATCCTGGGCCTCGCATTTTATCTGCCCATCTGGCCTTTCCTGGTTTCCGCGGCGCTGCTGGCATGGCGCCATTTCATTGATCGAAGCGGTGGCACGCTGCCGGGTACGGCCCTGCGTCTTTTAATCGCGTTGTCGGCATGTGGCGCGGTGTACCTGCAGTTCGGTGCCTTCATGGGACGGGATCCCGGTGTCTCCGCGCTGGTGGTATTGTCCGCCGTCAAACTGCTGGAAGTGGAGAAGGCCCGTGATTTTCACCTCATGGGGTACCTGTGCTATTTTTTGACCGCCGCGCAATTCCTCTTCAACCAGAATTTACCGGTTCTTCTGTTTGCCGTGATGGAACTCCTGGTGGTGCACGCCGCTCTGCTGCAATTGTATGCCGGGC
>CAYVBC010000250.1:0-2800 GCA_964449545.1 uncultured Clostridia bacterium
TCCAGGTGGTAAACCGGAAAACCAGTGAAGTGAAATTCTCTATCAGCCTTCCATTCATGCTGGCCCGTCTTGCCCTGGAAGCGTTACCCCAGACGGATAAAGAGACGCTTGCGATGAAAGGGTATTCCCTGGACCGGATCATCCATACCCTGAGTCGCAGTCGTGACCTCATCCGCTTTGAAGCGGATGAGGAGGTGTACCGCATCTGGGTGGAGGAAAACTAAATTTGGAGGTGTCCTATGAAATGGAAAAAATGGATTCCAGTACTGTTTCTGGTGATGGTCATGGGGCTGATTTCAGCGCCCATGAATGCAGACAGCAAGGATTACAAGGTGATCAAGCGTGGGATCGGCAAGGGTGTGACCGCTGAACCTACTGTTTTCAAGATCCTTGTTTTTGACAAGATCACCAAAAAGCAGGAGGTCAAGCTGACCCTGCCGCTCGCCCTGCTGAACTGGGCCGCGGAATGTTGCCGGGATGAAACCGTTCAGATCTCGAACAAGTGTTCTTTAAGTCTGAAAGATCTGCTGCGTATCCTGCGTAAAAGTGGGGACAATACACTTCTCGAAGTGGACGCTGACGACAAGCAGGTCAAGATCTGGGTGGAATAGAGCCCATGCAGAGGGATGAGAAGGGGAGGCGTTGGAGAATTCCCGGCGGCAACCGGAGAATAATCCTCCTCCCGCTTCTCATCCGCTCGCACAAAACAGTTACATACTGCATCACGAATCCGGCGCGTCATCCCGGAAACGGGTTGTACGGTGAGAACCATCACAAAAAGGCGGATTGCGGGATTTCCCGCAACGACACAGGGTATAATGTTCCGGAGATTCCGGAGCGGATTCCATATCGTCGGTCAGTTGAATCCCGCCCGTGACCTCCAGGGGGCCGTTTTTCGCCACCCGGATTTTGGGCGGACGTGCGGGATCCGGGGCTTTTCCCCCATTCAGGGAGTAGCTGAGCGCCCCGGAGGGGCATTTTTCAATCGTTTGAATCACCTCAGCCACGGGCGCCGCGTCCGCATCGATCCAGGGGCGTTTCCTTTTTCGGAATACCTCGGGAAGTTCAATGACGCAGGTTCGGTCATGAGAACATGCCCCGCGATTGTCATGAATGGTGATTTCGCGGCCCCGGTAATCCACCACGCGATCGGTAACACGGTCCGGCGCTTTCTCACCATGGATGCCCTCAGGTCCATGGCTCCCGTCGCAGAAGGGTTTGCCCTGGGAAAGGCCACAGCGACAAAGGGCCATAACCGGTTTCACGGGTAGCGGATTCCCCGCGCAATCCACCAGGTTTTTCAGTCCGGTTACCCGGAACGGAGTATGGCGGGTGCAGTGAATCTCAACATTGGGTGCGTTTTTTTTTCTGTTCATAATCCCGGTTTTTTCGATTCCGGAACCATGTTAGATCCTCGGGAAACCGATGTCAACCTCCCTTGACAACCGGGCGGATTGGGGTATACTGTGGCTTACACAATCGTTGGGTCTCCGACCCGTTTGATCGCTTTTATAATCGTTTCGGGTCGGTCTGAAAAAACCATCCCATCAATTTAGGAGGCGATTCATGATTAAACCACACGGCTCGAATAAACTGCTCCCATTATACGTGAAGGATGAAGCGGAACGGGCACGCCTGACGCGTGAAGCGGAATCTCTGCCCTCAATAACCGTTTCTTCCGCGGCCGCTGCCAATGCAGTCATGCTGGGAAGTGGATACTTCACACCCCTGAAGGGATTCATGAACCGGGCGGACGCGTTATCCGTGGCCCGGGAAATGCGTACCCAGAGCGGATTGTTCTGGCCGGTCCCCGTATTGAACATGATTCAGGATCCCACAGCGATTGAGGGAGCATCCCGGATCGCCCTGCGCGACCCCAACGTGGAGGGTGCACCGATCCTGGCGATCCAGGATGTGGTATCCGTGGAACGGATCACTCCTGAGGAAAAACAGGAGATCATGGAAAAGGTTTTTCGGACCACCGACCCGGAGCATCCCGGAGTGGCGGCGTTTTCCGCACAGGGCGACTACCTGGTGTGCGGGCCCATCCAGGTCCTGAACTTTTCCTATTTCGCCATCGATTTTCCCGACACCTTCCGGACTGCCTGGCAGATCCGGGAAGAGATGGAGAAAATGGGATGGGAGAAAGTGGTGGCCTTCCAGACGCGCAACCCCATGCACCGTGCCCATGAGGAACTCTGTCGCATGGCCAAGGATGCGGTGGATGCGGACGGCATCCTCATTCATATGCTGCTGGGTAAATTGAAGAAGGGAGATATTCCCGCCGACGTGCGTGATGCCTCCATCCGCAAGATGGTGGAAGTGTACTTTCCGCCGGACACGGTTCTCATCACCGGGTATGGATTCGACATGCTCTATGCCGGTCCACGGGAAGCCGTACTTCATGCCGTTTTCCGTCAGAATTGCGGATGTTCCCATCTCATCGTGGGGCGAGATCACGCGGGCTGCGGAAGCTATTACGGACCCTTCGACGCCCAGGCCATCTTCGATGAAGAGGTTCCTGACGACGCGCTGGAGATTCGAATCTTCAAGGCCGACCACACGGCCTGGTCCAAGAAGCTTCACAAAGTGGTCATGATGGGAAAGCATCCGGACCACACGCGCGACGACTGGGTGTTTCTGAGCGGAACCAAGGTGCGGGAGATGCTGTCCAACGGCGAGTCCCTGCCCGAGGAGTTCAGCCGCCCGGAAGTGGCGGCCATCCTGGGCGAATACTACCGCTCCGAAGCCGCGAAGTAATTTATCGAAAAATTTTCCTGGCGTCCGGGAGATGATCCCA
>CAYVBC010000251.1:0-2790 GCA_964449545.1 uncultured Clostridia bacterium
AGTTCGTGAACGGGTGGTATATTCCGGGGGATCGCTCCACCATTGACATGGATGGATATTTCTGGTTTGTGGGCAGAGATGACGATGTGATCAATACGGGTGGACACCTGGTCAGTCCCTTTGAAGTGGAGTCGGCGCTCCTGGAACATGAGGCGGTTGCGGAATCCGCTGTGGTGGCCAAACCGGATGAGGTGAACATGGAAGTAGTCAAGGCCTTTATCACACTGAAACCCGGATACGATGCGGGCCCTGATCTGGAACTGAAGATCATGAACTTCATCCGAAAAAAACTGTCTCCTCTGGCCATGCCCCAGGAGATCGAATATGTGGATTCCCTGCCCAAAACACGGAGTGGAAAGATCATGCGTCGTTTACTCCATGCCAAAGAGTGGGGAGAAGAGATCGGAGATACGTCGACGCTGGAAGACGATTGAACTGACCTGAATAGTGAAAATATAAGGAGAAGTGACAATGGAAGACATGAAAGACATCGTATTGGAATATGTCATTGAAGAATATCTGGAGGATGAAGAGGAAGAGCTGTCCTATGACAGCCCCTTGATCTCCGGAGGCATCGTGGATTCTTTTTCCATGGTATCCTTGAAACGTTTTCTGGAAAACAAGTACAATATCCAGATTCCGGACGACAAGGCAACGCCCGAAGCGTTTGATAACGTGAATTCAATCGTGGCGCTGGTCAAAGAATACATTCAATAATCAGGAGAACACACATGGGCTACAGTGAGCGAGTGCGGGAGATTTACAGGAATCAATTGGAAGAGATCCGGGAAAAGGGGTTGTTCAAACAGGAGCGATTCATCCATTCATCCCAGGCGGCGGACATTGAGGTGGAGTTCCCCACCGGATCATCCCTACAGAAAGTGATCAATATCTGCGCCAATAATTATCTGGGCTTGTCCAGTCACCCGGAAGTGATCAAGGCCGCGCACGAGGGGCTTGATAGTCGCGGGTACGGTATGTCTTCCGTTCGGTTCATCTGCGGCACCCAGGACATTCACAGGGAATTGGAGGAGAAGGTGACGAAGTTCCTCGGAACGGAAGATACAATTCTCTTTCCCTCCTGCATGGATGCCAATGCCGGGGTTTTCGAGGCCATCCTGACCAGTGATGATGTCATGATCTCCGACCGACTGGTGCATGCGTCGATTATTGATGGTATGCGTCTCTGCAGCGCCCAGCACGACACGTTCAAACATTCGAACATGGACCATCTGGAAAAGAAGCTGCAGCTCCACGCAGACAAAAGGCTGAAGATGGTGATTAACGATGGTGTCTACTCAATGGACGGTGATACGGCCAAATTGGATGAAATGGTCGCACTGTGTGAAAAGTATGATGCCATGCTCTTTGTGGATGAATCCCATGCATCTGGATTTATTGGTAAAACCGGCCGGGGAACCCACGAAAAATGCGGTGTCATGGGGAAAATCGATGTGATTACCACCACTTTCGGCAAGGCCTTGGGCGGTGCTTCCGGTGGCTGCGTGTCCGGTCGAAAAGAGATTGTGGAAATGTGCCGCCAGAAGGCACGTCCGTATCTTTTTTCCAATACCATCGCTCCTGTGGTGGTTTCCGGAGTGCTCAAGGTTCTCGATATCCTGTCTGAGAGTACAGAGCGTCGTGACAAACTTGAAAGTAATACCGCTTATTGGAGAAAAGGACTGACTGAAGCGGGATTTGTCCTAAAGGATGGAGATACCCCCATTGTTCCGGTCATGCTCTTCAATGCCAAGCTCGCTCAGGATGTGTCTCGTGACCTGTACGATGAGGGCATCTACGCCATTGGTTTCTTCTTTCCCGTTGTCCCCAATGGTGCGGCCCGGATCCGTACCCAGATTTCCGCGGGTCACGAAATTCATCACCTGGACAAGGCGCTGGCCGCTTTCCGCAAGGTGGGGAAAAAATACGGAATCCTGGGGCTCAGCAAACAGGAGATCATCGAAAAATTCGGCCTGTAGTTGCCAAATCCCGCGGTCCAGCAGGCCTGTACGGTAGGGGCCTCTAAGTCTCCGCTAAAGAAGGGGAGGAAGTGCCGGTCATGAAAAGAGAATCGAAAAGATCTTTGCCCTTTACCTTTGTGGTGCTGATGGCATTGCTGGTTTCACT
The DNA here is from genome assembly GCA_964449545.1 of uncultured Clostridia bacterium. GTDB lineage: Bacteria > Acidobacteriota > Aminicenantia > UBA2199 > UBA2199 > UBA876. The sequence goes on from CAYVBC010000251.1 coordinate 2,128, forward strand.
TCTGCCCGCCAGTCCGTCGGAGTTGGAACTGAGCCTGTATTCACGCTATATCTGGAGAGGATTTGACTTAAACCCGCAGAATCGACGCGTGTTGCAACCTTCGCTCACCATCCCCATCGGCGGCAACGGGCTCGCAGTCAACCTGTGGGGCAGTTTTTCTTTTGCCGACCGGGACCTGGACGAACTGGATCTGACTCTTTCCTGGCGTTTCCAGGTGGGGAATCGCTATCATGTAACCGTTGGCGCGGTCCAATATGGATGGTATCTTTCCCGGGACTTTTCGTGGCGAAACCATACCTCCCGTGAAGTCTTCATTACCCTGGAAAAGGAATCCCGCGGAATACGGCCGGTTTTCTCCGTGTACTGGGATGTGGCCAACGGTAGCGGGGTATATGCGCAGATGGGAATCTCGCATAGCCATGAACTCTGCTGCGGCTGCGGCACTTCACTGGAACTTTCCGCCACTTTGGGATACAACCATCGGCAGTGGATAACCGCTTCGGGATTCAGCGATCTAGACTTGGGTATCTCGGCGCCCTGGAAGTTTCACAGTGTCACAATCACCCCAACGGCACACCTTTGTGTGATTCTGCTGGATGAAGTCAATCCGGGAACAAACCTGGAAATCTGGGGTGGCATTTCAATTACTTGGGACCCATGAAT
>CAYVBC010000252.1:0-2787 GCA_964449545.1 uncultured Clostridia bacterium
CCTTCCGCCTTCTTGGTTCTAAAGGGATACTTGAATTTTTCAAACCCAAAGCTTACTATCAGGTTGCGAGTCATATCCGTCCTTGCCGGCAATCGCAAAAACGAAAACATGGGGGAACAAAATGAGCATCTGCGTTTTGCACGCTGACTTGAAGTATGTAAAAAGGCGGCGCCATTGCATGAAGCACAAATTGATCTTCGCACTCCTGGCAATTATATGGGGAAATGGGTTCTGTGAGAACCTGACCAGTAACCTGCGGGATGCCATCAGGGCGGGCGATACAGCGAAGGTGAGCGCAATACTGAAAAAGGGTGGAGAGTCCCTTCATCATGAAATCGCGTCCAATCCTTCCCATTACCTTCGAATGGCCGCCCGCTTCGGTTCCGTTGAATTGGTCCGTCTTGTGGCCAAAAATTTTAATATCAATCGGGACAAAACGCTATTGGGTGATGCACTCGTGGTGTCCATGGACAATGACCATTTTGATTCCGTTGTACCGTTTTTGATTGACCTGGGTGCGGAAGCATCCCACGAATACTCGGAAATGACCGCTCTGGGCCGATTGGGGTACCTGTATGCGGGAAACAAGAAACGCAATAAAGTTGTGATTGAAACAGCGCGATTGTTGCTGGAGCATGGCGCGGAAATCAACCGTTTCGACCAGATAGGGAAAACCCCGTTAATGACCGCCTGTGAAAATGATAACCCGGGATTGGTGGAATTGTACCTGGCACACGGAGCGGATCCTTACCTGCAGAACAAGGACGCCGAAACCGCGTTGACTCTGGCAAAACCGGGAACAAAAGCGGCGGCGGCACTGAAGAACAGGAAAAAAGCGAAAAACCCCTTAGCGGATATGCAAAAAATGTCGGACATTCCCAGGCAAAAAAAGAAGTACCTTGAAGAACCGTCAATCCATGAGCCTGAATCCTTGAAAATCGTGCAATTATCAGAGGCTGTTGCTTTTGGCGACACGGATTCCGTTACGCGGTTGTTGGCAACGGGTATTCACCCGGATACGGCATTAAATCGTTCCGGGACTACCGTTTTGATGCAGGCGGCCGACGCCAATGTAGCCCGGTTGCTGTTGCAGGCCGGCGCTGATGTAAACAAAACGGATTTAAGGGGCTGGACCGCCCTGCATTACGCGGCCACCCGCAAAACGGAACCAGAACTGATCCGCTTGCTGATTCAATCCGGAGTGGATGTGAACGGGCGCAATGTGGAAGGTGAAACGCCACTGCGGTTGACGGGGATTCTCTTTGTGGAAAAGATCGCACCCTCCTGGGGGAACACCCTGATACCGCTACTGGTAAAGAGCGGTGCGGATATCAACACCGCGGACAATGAGGGGCACACCCTGCTACACCAAGCCGCTTTTAATGACAACCCGGAGTTGGCCTCAATCTGTATCCGCATGGGGGCGGATCCGGACTGGAAATTAAAAAACGGAAAAAGCCCGCGCGAGGTTGCCCGCGAGCTGAATTCACGCGGATTCCTGGAAGCAATCAGGAAGTAATGGCCTGTTTTTAGAGGACTTTACCTCGGGTTACAGGTTGATTCTCAAGCGGCCCGTCTGGCCGGTTTTCAGCTTCCACTGCTGTCGTTTTTTGCCCTGGATCACGTGGCTGATCTCCATGGATGCCGTATTTGGACTGGAAGATCCTTCGTTCAAAGCGCGGACTTCAAGTGTGTTCGCCCCTCGTCCGATCTGCAGGTTAAAGTTGATCTTCTGCTTTCTAAGCTCGATGTTGTGACGGATCAAGCGTCCATTGAGGAAAATGTCCACACGGTCGCCGTCCACGGAGCTGTGGTCCCAGACGGATACGGTAATAATATTCCGGCTCACCCTGACGTCCGTAAGCCCGGGGTCGTTGGGAGGAGGTTGAACCGTGCCGCCGCCACCTCTGGTTGGACAGTCTTGCGGCAGTCTCTGCTGCAATTGCATGTGCATTGAGTCCACTTCCCGGATCATATAACCCAGACTGTTATAGTTCACATTGACACGGAGCAGGCGATTCACCCGGTTGATTAGATCAAAATCACCGATGCGTACGCAGCGCCCGGTGATGGGACGCAGGCTGAAGTACTGCCTGAGGACCAGAAGGAAATTGTTCAAGTGGTTGCGGGCATCAAAAACCGTAGACATCCAGTTGGGATAGCGGTTCACGTATTGTTCGTTGGCGATCTTCAATGTCTGTTGTGCATAGCTGAGCAACCATCCCATCTTGTAGTACTTTTCAGAACAAGTCGAGGCTGTTCGACGCTGGTTGGCAACGACCACTACCATCAGGGGATGGGCATAATTGGATAAAGTGCTCTTTAAGGACATATGGAGTTGTTGCCTGTGCCGGCTGTGGGGCCAGCGCCTGAAATTGGCCGCCATGGTCCTCAAGTAGTTCCGCATGTTTGGGGCTGAAGGCCAGGCCGGTAAAAAGCGAGAGCACACCTGGTTGGCAGTCACAATATGGTTGCCCGCGGTTACGATGAAATTGGCAATGGATTCATCGGGACCGCCGGCCCATCGCTGGCGGGACTGGGTGTAATACATCAGGGATGTGGCCCAGCCCAGGTTGCAGCCGGCGGCCCAAATCTGCCAGCAGCAATCCCGGCGCGGGAGGTTTTGTTGTGAATGAGCCGTACCCGGAAAGATCGATACGATAGCAAACAAGATGATGAATATTCCCCTGCCTTTTCTCATGATCTCCTCTCTGGATAAAGTGGAAGTGTATCAAAACTAAAGGAGTCAGAATGATTTGTCAATTTTCGTGATGGTCATCAACAAAA
>CAYVBC010000253.1:0-2777 GCA_964449545.1 uncultured Clostridia bacterium
TTTCCGCGTCCAGGTTCGCGGTGGGTTCATCCGCCAGCACCAGCTCCGGTTTTTTAACCACCGCGCGGGCGATGGCCACCCGCTGGCTTTGTCCACCGGATAGCTGACCGGGCTTTGAATCCGCCCGGTCCGCCAGACCGACCCATTCCAGGGCGTCCATGACCAGTTTCTTCCGTTCCGATTTCGAAACCTTCTGGAGCAGCAGAGGGAACTCCACGTTTTCATAAACGGTGTACACCGGGAGCAGGTTGAAGGTCTGGAAGATAAAACCGATATGCCTGTTTCGCAGCAGGGCCGCTTTTTTATGTGACAGCGTCTCCACAGCATGTCCCAGAACCTCCGCATGGCCCTCGCTGGGCGAATCCAGGGAGCCGATGATGTTCAGCAAAGTGGTTTTCCCGGATCCGCTGGGACCCACAAGGCCGGCGAATTCTCCCCTGTTGAAAACCAGGTTGACATCATTCAGCGCCACCAGTGTGGTGGGTCCCATGGGAAATACTTTTTTCAAATGTTCCGTTTTGATGATGTGGGCATTCTTCATTTCCGTCCTCCCGGTTCAAGTCCATTTCCTTCTATCTTTTTCATACGCAATTCCTGTTCATTCCGGTCAATGTGTAAACACGACCATGATGCGGAAACCCTTTCCGGGAAATTCCCCGGATTCTCTCTGTACCTGGTTCAGTAAGCCAAATTCCGGATTGAGGAAAACAGAAAAATGGAATTGCCAGTTGTCGGTTGTACGCTGCCAGTTCAACGACAGGTAATGCTCTTTTTGGCCCAAATCAAAATAATAGATCGCGGACACCTGGTCAAACAACCCCACCAGGTAGTTCGCGGATAAACCCCAGAACGAGAAATTTTCCCCGGTTCCAAGAAATGTGTTGGAATTGTCCGTACGGGAAAATTCCGTCAGAACGGTCAGTCCGTTTCCGATCCCCAATGTGTAATCCGCGCCCAATGTCCACATTCGCTGATGCTTCATCAGATGCATATCGGTGTTCCGCTGGATGATTGCGGCTTCAAACCACAGCCCGATGGTAATATCCAGCTTCAGGTCCAAGGCGAAGCGGTGTTCACTGAAGGGCCGGGTGTTTGAAAAGAGGGCCGGGCCGGATATGCGGGAAGGGTCCGCGCGCCGGTGGTGATATGTGAAACCGGTCTCTCCGGTCAGAAAGGGCAATTGGAGCCGGCCCCCGAATTCAATCCCGTTATTTTCGGTGGGAATGGATTCCCACCCCTTGATCTCGTTGTTGCCGTACAGGCCCCACAACCAGCCATTCGCATTGTTGGAAAAATAATAACGCATGAGCAACCCGTAGACGCCTTCCGTGCGTTTGAGCGGGTCCCGGGGATCCATCCGGTCGAACCATCGCAGGGGGCGGAACAGGGTGGCGGAGCCGAAATTGATTTTCTGAAGGCCGATTCTGGCTTCGAAACGGTTACCGCCAAACCGTGCCCAGAAGCGGTAGGGTTTCACCCGGCCGTCAAGGTCCAGGATATCCCCATCACTGAATGTCCCGGTGCCATCGATATCGAAGGACAATTCGGCATCCAGAGAGAGAGATTCGCCCAGCGTTTTCCGGATTGACAATTCCGGAATATAACGGATTCCCACCTGAGACACAACCGGGTTGTCGAATGCTCCGGTCAGCCAGCTTGAGAACTGACCCCGGTAGGCAAAAGTCTGTGAAAAAAGAAGACTTTGTCCCCAAAGGAGTCCCAATGCGAAGATGTAGAAGGGCCACTTACCGAATGATTCAATTTTTTTCATCCGCATTATGGTTCCGGTTTTCTTCACCATTATAACCCAATAAAAAAAAATAAACGGGCCTGAGGCGCCGGAAGGTTCTTTCACTTTATCTTTCCCCTTGTTCACAGCGGGATGCATATAGACAAAGAATAACTCGCGAACCCTCGCCGGATAAAAGAGAAACAGACAAATGAATGGAGCGATTGTTGAATCAAAGCCGGGGAAGGTTGACTCTTTTCCCTTTGCGTTTCGAAAAGCCCCCTGAATCCATGCGCTTCTAGGGCTGGAGGTGTATAATGGAGATGGAGCGAAGCAATGAACGTACACAACCTGGATTGCATTTTCAAGCCCCAACGGATCGCCCTGGTGGGCGTGTCGACGAATCCCAACAGCGTCAGCGGAAAAGTTCTCGTCAACCTGGTGGGAAGCGGTTATCGCGGCGTGGTATACCCCGTGAACGCCGCGTATGAAGCGGTCATGGCCATGCCCTGCTTTCCGGACCTGGGGAGCCTCCCGAAGACTCCCGACCTGGCGGTCATCTGTTCGGCCGCGGCGGAGGTTCCGGATCTGGTCCGGTCCTGCGGGGAAGCGGGGATCAACGGCATCATCATCATGTCTTCGGGCTTCAAGGAGGTCGGCGCGGAGGGAAAAGAACTGGAAGAGCGGATCCGATATGAGCGCTCCCGCTTTCCTGAAATGCGCATTATCGGCCCCAATTGCCTGGGGATTATCGTACCGGCCTTGAATCTGAATGTCAGTTTCGCGCCGCATATGCCGGCCCGGGGACAGATTGCCTTTATCTCACAATCCGGCGCCCTGGGCACTTCGGTACTGGACTGGGCCAAGGAGGAGAAGATCGGGTTTTCCGGCTTCGTTTCAATCGGCAATACCATCGACGTGGACTACGGCCACCTCATTGATTACTTTGGAGAGGATGAGCGCACTGAATCCATTCTTCTCTATATTGAATCCATTGCAAACGCCCGGAAATTCATGACCGCTTCCCGCGCCTTCGCGCGCACGAAAC
>CAYVBC010000254.1:0-2745 GCA_964449545.1 uncultured Clostridia bacterium
AGTGAGTCCCGCCAGGGAAAAGATGACCGGATTCACATGAAGAACCTGGAAGCCCTGGTGCTGAAACATGGACGCATGTCCGAAGATATCCGTATTCACGGGGATGAGGGATACGTGGAAAACAACTACCACAACTTCCTGATCCAAACCAACGCAAAGGTCTCTTCTCCGAAATTCAGCCTGGAAAGCAGCCGGTTTTTTCTGAAAAACCGGGCCCAGCTCAGTACAGAGAAAGCCGTATCTTTCCGCCTGAACAGTATGAAAGGCAATGCCGGAAAGGGAATGATTTTCTACATCAGGCACAATGTGATCAAGCTCTTCGGCGCCAGGGGGATCCATCGACGCCAGGGAGTGGACTACAGCTTTCAAGCCGATACTTTCTGGTTCATGGAGAATGAACGCAAACTGATCCTTGAAAAAAATGCCCGGATTCAGGGACCGGATTCACTGCTTCAGGGAGACTGGATTTCCATCACTTTCGATGAGGATATGGAAAAGGTGATCAACACCCGCTGCCAGGGGCACGCCCATCTGCGCCGAGAGTCGGGAGAGACGGATCAGAAGTCCCTTCGTGATATCCGTTGCGGTATCCTCAATGCGCAACATGGAGAGGACGGAAAAATCTCCAGTCTGAGCCTGACGCGAAACGGCATCGTGCATATCCAGGATCCCAAGCGCCAGACCCGTATTGTCTCCGATATCATTCACATCCATTTTGAACCCGGTGGTGACCTCCTGAAGAAAGTTGAACTCCCCTCCCCGGGAGAAGTGAACCACCGGGGGAGTACAAATTTCTCAGCTTCCTCACAACGCATGAACCTGGTTTTCAAGCAGGGTGAACTGGAACAATGGCAGGGCGAGGGAGATTGCCGCCTGCGCAGTGCGGAATTCTCCTGCCGCAGCGATTCAATCACCTATTCGGAATCACGGAAAACCCTGCGGCTGAAAGGCGAGGAAAGCCGTGTCATTCAGAGCGGGAACGTTTTTCTCTCTCCCGGATTCACCATGCATACGGAAAAAAAATGGTTGCGCAGTGAAGAAGGTGTGCGCACCACCTTCCACCCCGAAAACACGCAGCCTCCATTTTCACAGGGTACCTTCTTCGTGCGTTCCAAGGAAATGACCTATTTCGACCGGAACCACACCATCCATTTCAAGGGATCCGTGCAACTGATCCAGGATTCAGCGCGGCTGACCTGCGGTGAGCTGTTCATCAAGAATGGAAAACACATCATGGCCAAGCGGAAAGCCATGCTTTCCTTTGATTCGGAATCAGACAAGGTTTCAGTGGGTGGCGAGCTCATCGTTTTCGACCCGGATCTTCAGAGTCTGGTGGCAAGCGGGAGTTCCATGCTGGTCTCCGGCCTCACCCATATATCAGCCGATACACTGGCAGTGGACTTCTTGAAAAACAACCGTCTCCGGTCAGTGAAGGCAAACAAGGATGTTCGTTTTCAAAAAGAGGAAACCTCGGGAAGCGGCGATCAGATCGAATGGAATACCGTGACACAAAACATGCGGTTTTCGGGCAATGCCACATTGTCCAGGAAGAACGGGGGAAATGCGGAGGGTGAAATCCTCTACCTTGACCTGAAAACCAACGCCGTTCGCGTCCTGTCCAGGCGACAGCGGCGGACCGTCACCGTTCTGGAATAGTAGATTCCGCTGTGTGATCCGGAAATCGCGATTTCAACCCATGGCCAGTCAGAATCACCACCCGTTCTCCATTTCGAGATTCCGCTTTCGGAAGCAGGGTAAGTCCGGCCAGTGCCACGGCTGCGGTGGGTTCCACGAATATCCCACCGGCCGCGGCTGCTTTCCATGCGGCCAGGATCATCGCCTCGGGAACATCCAGGATCTCACCGCCGGATTCAGCAATGGCAGATAATATCTTCCGCCCCTGAATCGGCCGGCCGGATGCAATCCCTTCCGCAATGGAGGGCGCCGGGTCCACGGCCATGGGTTCCCGGAGACCCTCATTGAAGGCTCGTGCCAGTGGATTGCAGGCACTTGACTGAAAAGCCACGATCCGGGGCATGCGATGGATCCGCCCCGCCTCCACCAGTTCTCCCAGACCCAACGACAGCCCCAGAAGCAACGTCCCGTTGCCCACCGGAATCACCACCTCCGCGGGGGACCGCCATTCCAGCTGTTCGCAGATTTCATATGCCACGGTTTTGACCCCGTGAATAAAGAAAGGATCCACGCAATGGCCGGCATAATAGGTCTTCTTAGCGGCTTTCCGTACTTCCGCCGCGGCTTTTTCCCGGCTCCCCGGTACTCGAACCAGGTGTGCGCCCATGGCTTTGATCTGGGCGCATTTGGCTTCCGGAGTACCTTGAGGCACAAATATGGAACATTTCACTCCGGCACGTGCGCAATACGCAGCCACTGCCGCGCCCGCGTTTCCGGATGAGTCCTCCACCACCGAATCGATACCCAGTGACCGTACCCTGGAGATCATGAGGGAGGCACCGCGATCCTTGAAGGAACCCGTGGGCTGAAGGTGGTCCATTTTCAGATGGATATGTCGTCCTGAAAATCTCGTTTCCACAAGCGGTGTAATCCCCTCACCCAATGTGACCGGGGTCATTCCCGGTTGCATGGGGAGCGCATCCCGATAACGCCACATGGTATTGGGAAAACCGGAGGGCAAAATGGGCCCGGGAGAATATTCTATATCCAGAAGGCCCCCACAGGTGCAGGACCATCGGGGTGCGGAAAAGGAATATCCTTTTCCGCACC
>CAYVBC010000255.1:0-2740 GCA_964449545.1 uncultured Clostridia bacterium
TCCCGCGCCGAACATGAAACCGCCGAGGTTGCGTTCATCGTAGTAGAGGATCCCCGTGGCGTCGGAACTGGTGGACTCATCGGGTTTGACGTTGAGGAAGATGTACTTTCCCCCCGCGTGCACGAAGATGGCGCGGGTCACGTAAAAGCGGATCCCGGCTTCGATGAAGAATCCCACCTGGTTCTTTTCAAAGGTATAGGTGTCGCTGTTGATGGCGATTTCATCCTTGATCATGTAGTACCCGGCACCCAGGCCGGCGAAGGGGACGAAGCGTTTGCCCGCAACCCGTACCCGTACCCCCAGTTCCAGGGGAACGATGCTCAGGGTGGCCGTTTCTCCGGTAAAGGTGGTGTCACCTTTCAGATCCATGTAATCGGTGTGCAGGAAGATATCCAGAGACTTCGACAGGCTGTAGGAGAGGTCGATGCTGTAGGCCAGGTTGTTGTTGCCATACACGTTCTTCGCCATATCCTCTGAAATGGCGCGCATGCCCGCTCCGATTGAAAGGGCGAATTTTCCGTTGGATACCGTGGCAGTTTCCGTGCCGGCGCTCAGTCCGGAAGTCAGGATCAACAGGCTGATGATGATTATGCCGATCATTCTTTTCATGACGCCTCCTTGTCGCGCCTGGGGCACACAGGGGGCCGTGCGGCGCGAATTGCAAACCGAAGAGGCGTATGATAGCATTTCACCATAAGAATAGCAAACGGAGAGGCTTTTCCCCATGAATGAGTCCGAGATTCTGTATTTCCTGGTCGGCCTGATCGGGGGAGTGTTGTCCACCTGGCTGGTGGCCCGTATGATCCTGAAGCGGGAGCGTGAACGGGGTGGCATGGAGGCTGAACTGCTGCGGAGCCGCCATGGGGAACAGCAGGATGTGCTTTCCCGGCGGGAAGATGAACTCCGGCAAGCGGCCGGAGAGCTGGAAGAGACCCGGCGCGACCTGGCCGTACTGGCCCGGGACCTTGAAAACGAGCGTGGAAACGCGGCGGAAAAAATCCGTATGTTGGAAGAGGCCCGGGAGCAGTTGTCCCAATCCTTCAAGGCCCTCAGTCTGGAAGCCCTGCGACAGAACAGCCAGAGCTTTTTGCAGCTGGCGGGCACCCAGATGGAAAAAATGAGCCGGCAGTCGGGCCATGACCTGGAGAAACGCCGGGACGAGGTGGATCACCTGGTCAAACCCATCCGGGAGTCACTGGATAAGGTGGACAAGCGCATCAACGAGGTGGAGAAGCAGGGGGGTGAGGTATACAGCGGCCTCACGGAGCAGATCCGCGCCCTGATGGAGACCCATCGCCATCTCCGGGATGAGACGGGACGCCTCTCCCGTGCCCTTCAGACCCCGGTGGTGCGGGGACGCTGGGGAGAGATTCAGTTGCGCCGCGTGGTGGAGCTGGCCGGTATGCTGGAGCACTGCGATTTTGAGGAGCAGGCCGTCGCGCCGGGAGCGGACTCCCGATTGCGTCCGGATCTCATCGTCCGCCTGCCCGGGGACAAATACCTGGTGGTGGACGCGAAAGCGCCCCTCAAAGCCTACCTCGAAGCGGTGGAGTGCGTGGATGAAAAGGAACGGGAAAAGCGCATGGACGAACACGCGCAGTTGATCCGCCGTCACCTGCAGCGCCTGGGCCAGAAAGCCTACTGGGAGCAGTTCTCTCCCACTCCGGAGTTCGTGGTCCTGTTTCTGCCCGGTGAGAACTTCTTTTCCGCGGCCCTGCACAAGGCCCCGGAGCTGATTGAATTCGGGGTGGAAAACCGGGTCATCCCCGCCACGCCCACCACCCTGATCGCGTTGCTCAAGGCCGTGTCTTATGGTTGGAACCAGGACAAGCTGGCGCGCAACGCGGATGAGATTTCACGTCTGGGCCGGGAGCTCTACGATCGGATTCGTGTTCTGGCGCAGCATTTCGGTGACCTGAAATCGGGGCTCGACAAGGCGGTGCAGGCCTACAACCGGGCCGTGGGTACCCTGGAGGGAAGGGTGCTGGTGACGGCGCGGCGTTTCCGGGAACTCGGGGCCGCTCCCCGCCAGGAGCTGCCGCCCGTGGATACCGTGGACGGCGCGCTGCGCGTCCCGGTGGACCCGGAGGAGTGATCGGACTCATAATTGTGAAAATATTACCCATGACGGATTGCCGGAGGGATTTCGCAAGTGGGAAAACCTTTTCTGAAAGCGGATCTATAGGAAGCGTTGTTTTGGAACGGGCATTGCTAATGGAGGAGCGGATGAAAAAAATAACAGGGTTTACTCTTGTGGAGTTGCTGGTGGGATTGGCCATTTTCGGTCTGCTCGCGGTCATGGCCGTGAGTTTCGGCCGCAGCTCCCTGCAGCGGGCCAGCTTTTCCAGCGCGGTCAACACCTTTCTTTCCGATTTTTCCTCCGTCAAGCAGCAGGCCGCCACGGAGAATCGCTACATGGTCATCGACTTCAACGCCGCCGGTACGGGGTATGTGATCCGCCGCCAGCAGAATCTGGATGATTTTGCCAACTGGGATGCCGTGCGCACCATAACGCCCATGGATGGCATGCAGTTTTTTCTTCCCGGGTCGGCGCAGGACTTCGTGGTCAACTCCGTGGGTGAGGTGTTTACCTTTCCCATTGCCGGGACGCCCCAGCCCGTTCAGGTGAGCATGAACTTTTTTATCTACAAGCGGGGAACGACGCTGGTGGATTACCAGCGCCTGGTGCGCATCTTTCCTACAGGAGGGATTAAAATTGACGAGTAATCGCGGATCCACA
>CAYVBC010000256.1:0-2711 GCA_964449545.1 uncultured Clostridia bacterium
CCTCACATCATGGAACACTCGGTGTTGAACGGATCCGAGAATTTTCCCGTCAAGAGTCCCTTTGACGTACTCATGCAGGGATCTCTGCAGACCTTCCTGAATGCCATGACCAGCAGTGATTTTACCATCTATCCGGTATCCAGTCGCAATATGAAGGATTATTTCAATCTCATGCATGTGTACCTGGATGCCACGCTCAAACCGCTGCTTCACAAGGATGAACGGATCCTGAAGCAGGAGGGCTGGCATTTCGAACTGGAAAACGCGGATGCGCCCCTGGTGTACAAGGGTGTGGTGTACAATGAAATGAAGGGCGCTTTTTCATCGCCCCAGCGTCAACTGGGATTTCTGCTGTATCGGGAGTTGTTCCCGGATACCAATTATGGGAAATCCTCGGGTGGATGGCCCGCGTCGATTCCTGAACTGACCTATGAACAGTTCAAGAATTTTCATGCCAGATATTATCACCCCTCCAACAGCTATATCTTTGTCTACGGGGATGCCGACGTTGAGAAGGAACTTGAATTCATCGACCGGGAATATCTTTCGGGGTATGACAGGATTGATGTGCCCAGTGAGATCCCCATGCAGTCCGCATTCACTGAACCGAAGCTGGCCCGCGGAGAATACGGAGTGCCGGAAGGCGCCGGTACCGATCACCAGACGTTTATCGCCTGGGCATCGGTGTTCGGGAAAAACACGGATCAGGAAACGGCCATCGCCCTGGATATCCTCAGTGATGCCCTGGTGAACAACGAGTCGGCGCCACTGCGTCGGGCGTTGCGAGAAGCCGGTATCGGTAAGGATGTCAATGCCTATGTGGATACCATTCAGCAGAATGTGTTTCAGCTGACCGTTCAGAACGCCGAAGCCTCGGATCTGGATAATTTCAATAAAATTCTGAAAACAACGCTGGAACAGGTGGTGCGTGACGGGTTTGATCAGAAGGTTCTCAATGGATTGATCAACCGGATGGAATTCCGTCTGCGTGAAGGCCGGGGAACCTATACGGGAATCATCGCGGCCATGGGCGCGCTGCCCGGCTGGATGTTCGCCAATGATCCCTTCGTCTCGCTGAGTTATGAAAAACCCCTGGAAGCGATCAAAGCCAAGGTGGCGGACCGCTATTTCGCGACGCTGGCCCGGAAAGTCCTGCTGGAAAATTCCCATGCGGCTACCGTAATTCTGGAACCCCGGCCCGGACTGGAACGGAAGCGGGCGGAAGATGTCCAGGCGGAGCTGGCGGCAAAGAAAGCCGCGATGACTCCGGAAAAAATCGCCGAACTGGTCAAGGAAACCCAGGAACTCCTGGAGTACCAGAGGCGGGAAGATTCTCCCGAGGCGTTGAAAACCATTCCCCTGCTGGAGATCGCGGACATCGAAAGGAACGAGGAATCCTATTCACTGAACCATGGTGATGTGGATGGCGTACCCCTGATGGCCTTTAACGAGTTCACCAAGGGGATTGTCTATGTGGACCTGTATTTTGATGCTTCCTCCGTTCCCGTTGAACTGATCCCCTACCTTCAACTCTACAACGAGATGGTGGGGATGCTGGACACGGAAAAATACTCTTTCACGGATCTGGAAAACGAAGTGAACGCCAATACCGGTGGCATTTCGACCAGTCTCCAGACCTTCATGGTGGAGCGGGATGATGCCAGGATGAAACCCTTTTTCAGGGTCAGCGGCAAGGTGATGCCGGACAAGATTGACAAGATGCTTTCCCTGGCGGACCAGCAGATCCACAAGACCCTGTGGGAAAAGGACCTGAAACGCCTGGCGGACATGGTGCGCCGGATGAAAGCCGGCGCGGAACAACGGTTGTCCAGAAACGGAATGGGGGTCGCGGCCATGCGTCTTGGATCCTATTTTTCCAACAGTGGAAACTGGCTGGATCATACCCAGGGACTGGAGTACTACCGCTTTCTGCATGGCCTGACGCTCAACCTGGATGAGGGGATGGATGAGATCATCGCCCGGCTCCGTGAAGTGGAAAAACTGGTACTGAATCGGAATGCCCTGTCCGTGGCGGTCACCTGCCAGAAGGACGATATGGGCGCGGTGCGGAAGGCGCTTCCGGATTTCATATCCCAATTTGAGGCCCGTGAAGTCAAACCGGTCACCTATAATTTCCCCATGGAAGCCCGCAACGAGGGGTTCAAGGATGCGTCCAAGATCCAGTATGTCCTGAAGGGATATGACTTCAAGAAACTGGGGTACACCTACAGTGGAAAAATGGAAGTACTGCAACAGCTTCTGTCCCGTGTATACCTGCAGAACCGGGTTCGGGTCCAGGGTGGCGCCTACGGCGGTTTCTCAATGATCAGTCCCGAGGGAAATCTTGCATTCGCTTCCTACAGGGATCCCAACCTGCGTAAAACGGTTGAGAACTACAAGGGCGCGGGTGAATTCCTGAGGAACTTTAAACCCGCGGAACCGGAACTTCGACGCCTGATCATCGGTACCATTGCGGGACGGGATCGTCCATTGAATCCCCAGCAGAAGGGCCGTGAAGCCGTGCGACGGTATGTGATGAAGCTTGACCAGGCCACCATCCAGAAGGAACGGGAGGAGATCCTGGGTACTACGGCGGAAGACCTTCGTGGCTTTGCCAAGATGATTGATGAGATCATGGCGAAGGATTATCTCTGCGTGGTGGGTAATGAAAAGAAGATCGAAGAACAGAAGGACCTGTTTAAATCGGTTGA
>CAYVBC010000257.1:0-2671 GCA_964449545.1 uncultured Clostridia bacterium
GGTTGTCAATGAATTCCCCAATGGAAGGCGGACCGGGACTACTCACCCCTGTAGCGGGAAGCAATAGCCATCGCGATATCCAACACCTGGCGACGCAGTTCCGGAGGAGAGATGACCTCCACTTCCGCGCCGTACCGGAGGATGTCTCCAGTAATCTCACGAAAATCCGCCACGGGAAAAGTCAATTCCACACTCCCGTCTTCACATTCCCTGACCTTCTGCCCGGGGTACCATACCTGCTCTCTTGCCATTCCCGCCGCACCGGCGCTGAAACGAAGCGTAACATCCACGCCCTCTCCCTCAAAAAAGATGCCATAGTGTTGATCCACCTGCCGGCTCACCGGCAACTGAAGCCGTTCGGGTTCCACGGAATCCGGAAGAAGTTCCAGGGAAACCATGCGCGAGAGCAGAAAATCCCGCAATCCCTGCTTCCATTCACAGTATCCGATGAGGTGCCAGTTACCCATGTAGAGTAGCAGGTGGAGTGGAGAAACGACTCGATCCGATTCCTTTCCGCCATAGGGGGAGCGATAGCGCAATTTCAACTTTCTCTTCCCACTGAGGGAGAACACCACGGTGTCAAACACACCGCTTTTCACCTCCTGGTAGCGGATGTTTTTCAGAGAGATCCGACCTTCGAGACCGGCCATGTCAAGACCCATCCGGGCACTCACCTGATCGAAGAAACCGGAGATCCGGGATCGGGTACCCTCATCAGGAATCACCGATGCCAGACGCTTGGTGATGATCAGGGCCACCAGTTCCTCCTCCGTGGTCCAGAGTCCGGGAAGTTCAAATGAAGCATCATCGTAGAAATATGCCCGGTCCCGGGCGGAGTAGCGAATGGGGGCGCGGAAAAAGTCACGCATGAATTCGATATCCCGTGCGGCCTGGCGCCTGGAGATTTCAAACGCCTCCATGAATTCCGAGATTCGTGGATTCCGTCCGCGTTTGAGGCGACCATGCAGCCAGAGGTAGCGTTCAAATGCGAGACGTTTCGCCATCTTTCCCGCTAGAGGACCAGCCCGCTCCAATAGGCCACCACTTCACGATCATCTCCGGTCACCTTACCGGAATGGGTATAGCATATCTCTTCCACCCGATTGGCCCCGCGTCGCTTCAGCGCGGAGAGCAGGATCACGGTGGGACCCACGCCACACATGGAGATCCGCCGGCTGATCACTGTCCGTGCCAACCCCTCGCTATCCATGTCCAAGATCTTTTCGATGGCCAGTCTGTCCTGCTTTTCAGCGAAACCGGCTTCCACGTAGTGACTCATATCCGTTGAGGCCAATAACGTGATTTTCCCTCTATCTTCCGGAATGGCCGCGGCCAGCGCTTCACCCGCCTCAATGAGGTCACTGATGCCAACGCCTCCCACGGAAATGGGCAGAATCCGTACAGTGGGCGCTTTCACCTGTATAAACGGCACCTGCACTTCAAGTGAGTGTTCCGAAAGTCCGTTTCGTAAATCTCCACGGAAACCACCCGGACCGGATATCAACCGCTCTCTCAATTCAGCATCCACTTCCACGTCACCGAGGGGTGTTCTCCAGGCGCTGTGTCCATCCACGGCCAGAGAGGGACCCGCGCCCCGGTGGTTCACACCGAGAATCACTACGGTATCTGAAAATTCCGCCCTGGAGTAGGCTTGCCCGGCGCACTCTCCGGAATAGATATACCCCGCATGCGGAACGATCAATCCCCTCACCGGTTGCGGTGAGGGAAAATCCGGAATCATCGATTCCACCTGTTTTCTCAGCTCTCCGCTTTCCCCGGGGTAGAACAAACCTGAAACCGCCGGTTGCCGAATCATATCACCTCCTCGGGCCGGATGGCCTCACCGGTTATACAGGGGGATGAATTTTTCGACCACCATCTCTCCGGACTTGATGATCGTATCCCAGGGGATCAGCCCCGGATGATAGGCCAGGTAACTGTAGTCCGGAATGTCCGCCAGCAGAAGATCCATCTTTTTCCCCACCGCCACGGACCCGACACTCTCCTGTCGATCCACCGCGTATGCCGCGTTGATGGTGACCGCGTTGATGGCCTCTTCAATGGTCAGGCCCAGTTGAAACACGCCCAGGTGGAATACAAACAACTGGGAGGAGATCATGGAACTACCGGGATTGAAATCCGTTCCCAGTGCCACGATGCCGTTTTGACTGATGACCTCCCGGGCGGGCGCGTATCGATCCAGGCGCAGAAAAAAAGATACCCCGGGCAGAAAGATGCACGCGGTGTCTGATGCACTGATCGCCTGGATCTCCTCCGCTGTCATGGCAATCAGGTGTTCCGCTGAGCGCGCGCCTTTTTCGACGGCCAGGAGGGCGGCCCCGTTGGACGTGAACTCATCGGCATGGATCTTCAGTTTGAATCCCTTCTCCCGCGCACGATCCATGTATTCCGCGGCATCTTCAGTAGAGAAAACGCCCTCTTCACAGAAGATGTCGGCAAATTCAGCCAGGTTACGATCACGGATTCCCGGCATCACTTCCCGTACCAGAAAATCGATAAACTCTCGATTCCGTCCCGAGTATTCGGCTGGAATCTCATGGGCGCCCATAAAGGTTGGAACGATTTCCACGGGATGAAACTCGTTCACCGCATCCAGGACTTCCAGCTGCTTGATTTCCGTATCCATGTCGAGGCCGTATCCGCTCTTGGC
>CAYVBC010000258.1:0-2668 GCA_964449545.1 uncultured Clostridia bacterium
ACCGTTGTGCGTAAATTTGTCTCACTGTGTTTCAACCGCGCCAGGTAATCCTGAAAAGGGTCAATGATTTGATTCTCCGGATCCTCTCCTTTCCTTCGGAATCGGCGGATCAGGTAGAATCCGGTGATCACCAGAAACAACCCGGTGATGGCCACCAGCAGGCGGAACATACGTGAAACCCGCTTCAGCCCCTGCAGTACCGGATTGGGTGAATGACGGAGAAACAGGAGCGCGGATCCGTCCTCAATGGGACGCACCAGTTGCAGCGTTCCGCTGTCTGAATCGTATACGGACTCCTCGTTTCGAGCCGGAACCCGACGGATGTCCGAGAAAAACGCAAATCCCTCCCCCCGGGATTCCAGGGAGTTCGTCCGGATCAAAAGGTCCGCGATTTCGCCTGCCGTGGCCTTGTACGCGGAAATTTCGCGGTTTTCCATGGTTCGGAAAAGGATGGTGAGATTGCCGAAAATAAACAGAAGCACAATCTCGCCAATGAGCATTAAAACCGCGATTCTCTTGTTCACGGAGACCTCCGGATCATGAAAAGGCGACCAGTCCTTGAATCGCGGCCAGAACCGCGTCCCCCCAGAAAAGAGAGAGAAACGATCCCAGACTCAGGAAGGGCCCGAAAGGCAGGGCCATCTTCAGGTTCTTCCCCCGGAAAATGATAAAAAATCCGCCCACCAGCAAGCCTGAAAAGGAAGCCAGCAGCACGGCGACCACCAGCTTTTCCACACCCAGAAATGCCCCCAGCATGACCATTAATTTCACATCTCCGAATCCCAGGCCCTCGATTTTCCGCACCTTGAGGTAATACAAAAAAATTGCGGCAAACACCAGGGCGCCGCCCAGTCCGGTGGCGATCCCTTCCAGCGCGTCGAGCCGCGGGTGAAAGAAGGCAAAGGCCAGAAATACGACACCGCCCCCCAATGTCAGTTCGTCGGGAAGAATCATGTGTTCAAGGTCCACAAAAGAGAGCACCAGCAGAACACAGAGGAAAAGGATGGAAAAACCCGCCATCAGCGGATCCGTTCCGAAATAGTGCCAGGAAAGCCAGAAAATCAGTGCTGTGAGAAGCTCCACCAGGGGATACTGAAAAGAGATTCTTTTTTTGCATCCGGCGCAGCGCCCCCGCAACAGGATGTAAGAGAGAACCGGCACGTTATGATACCAGCGCAACGTCATGCCGCAGGCGGGGCAGTGTGAACGGGGAAAAGCGAGATTCTCCCGCCGGGGAAGCCGATAAATCACCACATTCAGGAAACTTCCCACACTCAAACCCAGAAATATGATGATTATTTTTTCCATTGATAATTCCGCCTTGCTGAAATCGTCCCGCTGCGACTGTCATAGCGATAGGGCTGCCCACTGTAGTCTCTCGGCACCTCCCGCATGATCCCCCTGCTGCTCAGTTCGGCCAGAGAATCGGGGTTCCTGCCGAAACGCCCCCGGAACTCCTGGATCGCCTGTTGAATTTTGCGCTGATCCATCTCAAAGTCAATCTGGTACAGGTGATGAAACGCGGAGTCTTTGGCCAGCTGATCCTTCGCGCCGCGCTCCAGCTCCTTCCACAAATTGAACGCATACTCCAGGTTGTCCTGCATGTACACCATGTGGGCCCACTTACGGCGGATCAGGTGTGGGGCATTGGGGCGCTGAGAGGCCCTTCTGAACAGTCGCTCCGCCAGAGCGACGTCTTTCAGTTCGCGGTAGGCGTAAAATCCGGCATCATAGTCAAAAATCCACTCGTCGGGATTGTTCTTCTAGCCCTTTTCCAGAAGACGAATGGCCATATGGAACTTTTTACCCTCCAGACCCATGATCCATGAACCCACCAGGTAGGGCGCCTTGAAGCGCGGATGCAAGTCGGTAATCACGTTGAATACATCTTCAATATAATCGAAACGGTTCGTCAGGTGGGTGGCGGAGTAGAACTGGATTGCCCAGATGAACAGCATGTCCGCCACCAGGTTCCGGTATCCGAAAGAGAGTATTTTCAACGTGGCCCCGTCCGGGAGCGCGATAAAGGCCTGGCGATCAGAAAAGTAATTCACTTGGGTGTCATAGTGGTACTGGAGCACTCCGGCAAGCAGGACAAGAATGACAAAAAGAGAAACGGTCCTGGCCTGCATCCCTAGTTCAGCTCCCTGCTCCGGAAAATCGCCACGGCCAGGGTCAGAAGCGCACAGATATAAATGACGCCATACAGCATCGCCGCCACCACACGGTCAGCGGAGATGGCCGTCTGCATCACCACTTCGTTTTTAATATTGAACTTGTCCAGGTTGGGGAGCAGGTAATACAATGCCGTGGCGATCCAGCGCGAAAACGGCTCATGAAGCCGTGTTTTGAATTCATTGAAGGTCCAGAGGATCTGACCCACCAGGTAAATGGTCACGGTGAATATGGAAGACAGAATGGGTGTGGAAAATGAGGAAAAAACAATGCTGAGCGCGGTAATGATCAGCAGTTCGAAATAGAGAAGCGCGAAAAACAGCAGACACCGGACGTCAAACTCCCCGGTGGTCAGAAGAAGGAAGAGGAAGAACATGGCCCCCATACTGACCAGGGCCGCCAGGAGAGTCAATGCCAGGCCGGCAAACTTGCCGATTATAAATTGAGCGCGGGTGATGGGTTTACTGAGGATATTGAATATGGTCTTCTTTTC
>CAYVBC010000259.1:0-2668 GCA_964449545.1 uncultured Clostridia bacterium
TTTCTACTATTTGTCTGTAGGCGGATCTTGAAGAGGTTCTGTAGGAAGATCCGGAAGAGAAGCTGTAGGAAGCCAAAAACATGTTTCGTAGGATGGGCCAGTTTTTGAATTGCCTCCTACAGGTGATTCATCCTACAGCGTTTCAGATATTCACCCTACAGACCCTATGAAGACAGTTCGGTGCCTGTCCCTTTTTTCCCCTCAAGGGAAGCTATTCCTTCTCGATGCGGTTGGCCAGGAAGCCCAGCAGGAAGTAGAGGACCAGCCCGCAGAGGAGAAAGAGGAGATGGTCTCCATGCAGCACCCAGTCCTGGATGAGATCACCGATCCGGCTTAAATCGGTGGTTTTCACGCGGAATAGTCTGGATATCAGGAAACCGCCGAATACAATGAACGTAATTAGTCCCGTGGTCACCTGGATGAATCGGGTGTACCCCAGCAGGTACCCACCGATCAGAATGACCGCGCAGTTCAGGAGGACCAGGACTGAAAAAATGAGGGTAATGGTATCGGAGATTGTCAACGCGTCCCGTCCCACATGAAAGAGGGTATACACGCCCCGGTTGACCATGCCCAGCAGGCACACCAGCAGGAAAGGTACCAGGAACTTGATGAAGGTGATCTGCCCTCTTTTAATGGGCAGAATCCGCAGGAAGCGGTACCCATTGTGAAGCTCCTCCTCCTGCTCATTGGCCATCACGGTCAATATGGTGATCACATAGGTGAGGGATAGTTGAACGAATACCGCGATGGGAAAAAGTTGATCGGAACGCTTGAACCGCCACAGGATGATCACCGGGATTAGAAAAATTACGGAGAAGAGGAGGGAGATCTTCAACTCTTTTTTCAGTAGCGCAATCACCTTACACCTCCTCCGAGGCTTCCTTGACCTTCACGGCACATTCATACAGCCGGTAGTAAATCCACAATCCGATGAGGGGCAGTGGAATCCACACAAGACTTTTCGCGAACTGATGAAGCGTCCCGATATGGAAGTCTGAGACGTCCAGGATATCTCCCAGAAAGAAAATCAGCAGCACCAGCAGAATGATGAAGAAGAT
The DNA here is from genome assembly GCA_964449545.1 of uncultured Clostridia bacterium. Lineage (GTDB taxonomy): Bacteria > Acidobacteriota > Aminicenantia > UBA2199 > UBA2199 > UBA876. The sequence goes on from CAYVBC010000259.1 coordinate 1,062, forward strand.
CCAGAAGGCATTGGTCATTCTTGCATACCCGAACTTGAATATTCCCACATACAGGACAGCGCCATACAGAAGACAGAAAATCCCCCACAGAACGCCGATCATGACCATGGTGGGCTTGGCTTGCATGGACCCGCTGTGGGCTAAAAGAAGCGTGATGTTGAAACCCGTGACCAGAATGACGGCTCCGAGAACCAGGATGAACTTGGCGCCCACGATTTCCCGGTTCGTGACGGGAAGCGCGCCCAGGATCCGGTATCCATTGTGTGTTTCCTCATATTTTTCACTGGTTGTCAGTGATCCGCTCACCAGCAGGAAGGCCCAGAAGCAGAGAAAGAAAAACACCGGCACCTTTCCCCCCCGGTTTAACTCGAAGAAGTAGAAGAGAAGGAATACCATCAGGGGTATCATGTACTTCAGGTAACTCAGGGACTGAAACCGGATCAGTTTCCACATCTTATTCTCCGTTGACCAGGGAGATCAGGATGTCATCCAGGGTGACGTTTTCCACCCGGATGTTCCCCCGCGCGACGCCGTCTTTCAGCCGGTCTTCCATTTCAGGATAGTGATCCGTGATCCCCGAACTGCCGAACAACTGTTTTTCGATGTTTTTAAGATCCGCTTCCACGCCCGATGGCAGCGCATCGGGTTTGAAGATGATCCGCTTCCAGCGGGACATCAGTTCATCCTTCACTTCGGTGAGGATGATCTTCCCCTCCACCATGTAGGCGATCTGGTCGGATATCCGGTAGAGGTCGTCGGTAATGTGGGAGGATAAAAACACGGACAACTCCCGTTTCCGTTTCAGATCCAGTAGAAGGTCCAGGATCTCCCTTCTGACAACGGGGTCAAGCCCGGAAGTGGGCTCATCCAGGATCAGGAGCTCCGGGTTGTGGGAAAGGGCGATGGCGAATGAAAGCTTCACTTTCATGCCTTTTGAGAATTTCTTGATCTTTTTGTTCGTGGGAAGACCGAACTGCGTCACGAAAGCGGCGAATGTCTCGCGGTCCCAGCCATCAAAAAATTCGGACACGAATTTTTCGGTCCATTTTATCGTGCGGTTCTGGTAGAAATACTGCTCCTCTCCGACGTATCCGACACGGTTCTTGATCTCCTTCTCCCAGCGGGCGTAATCCAGACCGAATATCCGGATCTCGCCTGAATTCTTTTTGATCATATTCATGATCAATTGAATGGTGGTGGTTTTTCCCGCCCCGTTGGGGCCGATCAGTCCGGTGATGCGGCCACGGGGAAGATTGATGGATACCTGATCCAGGGTGAATCCCTTATATCTCTTCACCAGGTTTTTGACTTCAAGTACATTTTCAATCATTTTTTCTCCTCCAGCTCTTTGATCAACCGGATCATATCTCTGGGCCGGATGCCGAATTTCCGATTCGATACCAGGATTTTATTCAGCTCTTCATGAACCTGCAGCAGTTTCTTCTCCTTCAGTTTGTCCTTGTCCATGTGTTTCACGAAAGAGCCCATTCCGGCTCTGGTGAATATATACCCTTCCTTTTCCAGGTCCGCGTACGCTCTTTTCACGGTAATCTCACTGATTTTGAGTTCCCCGGATACTTCGCGGATGGAGGGAAGTTTTTCATCCG
>CAYVBC010000260.1:0-2660 GCA_964449545.1 uncultured Clostridia bacterium
CGGAGATGTCGATCGGGTGATCGATGGCTGGCTTCAGGGAAAACTGGAACAGGAGGACTTTCGCATGCCGGGATGCCGGGGACGTCGTCAAAGGCGTCGTGGCGGTGGTGGCGGACGTGGGCGATTCCACGAATTTCAACAAGGAGGCGTATCATGCCAGGAGGAGACAGAACCGGACCCATGGGAATGGGACCGTTGACCGGCCGTGGAGCCGGAATTTGTGCCGGGAACAATCGGACTGGATGGGGCAACCGTTTTTTCGGACGTGGTCTGGGGTTCAGACGCGGCGGCCGTGGCGGTGGCTTTGGATTTCGTTCAAACTGGGGCGGAGCAGGGGTCGGAAATTTTCCGCAGACCGCGGCGCCCACTCAGGATGACGAAAAGCAGTGGTTGCAGGAACGCACCCGGGCCCTGGAAGTAGAGCTCGAGCAGCTGCGTCGGCGCATGGAAACCATGCAGCCGGAGGCGGCGGATCAGGAATAGGGCGCTTTACAGTGCCCTTTCGGGCCCGGAGACAAAATTTGAAACGGAGAAATCGAAATGAAGGTAATGGTAACAGCTATGGGAAAAGAGATGGACGCGGAAGTGGATCCTCGCTTCGGCCGGGCCGCGTATTTTCTGGTGGTGGATCAGGACAAGCAAGAGGTCGTGGAGGCGGTGGACAACGCCTCGGGCAGGGGCGCCGCTCAGGGGGCCGGGGTACAGGCCGCGGAAACAGCTTCCCGACTGGGAGTGACGTGCCTGCTGACTGGTCATTGTGGGCCCAAGGCATTTTCAGCGCTATCCGCCGCTGGTATCAAGGTGTTCACCGGAGCCCAGGGCTCCATTCGGGAAGCCCTGGAACAGTACGCCGGGGGGAAATTGACGGAAGCCGGTCAGGCGGACGTCCAGGGCCACTGGTAATGCGGGTGGCCATTGCCTCCGGAAAGGGAGGAACGGGAAAAACCACGGTGGCCGTCAACCTGGCCCGGGTCATGACGCCGCCGGTTACCCTGATGGATTGTGATGTGGAGGAACCCAATTCCCACATCTTTCTCAAGCCCGTGATTGAACAGACCACACCGGTGCCCATTCCCGTTCCTCAGATTGATGAGGCGTTGTGTACCCATTGCGGTGAATGCGCGGATTTCTGCCAGTTCAACGCACTGGCGGACATGAAAAAGAAAATCGTTGTATTCCCGGAGCTCTGTCATGGCTGCGGCGGGTGTACGCGGGTTTGCCCCGCGGGCGCGATCCAGGAAGTGGACCGGAATATCGGTGAAGTGGAGCGCGGCACATCCGAGACCGGTGTTGAAGTCATCACCGGTCGTATCCGGGTGGGTGAGGCTCTCTCTCCACCGCTGATCCGTGGTGTGCGCAACCAACCCGTATCCAATGACGTGATCATCGACGCTCCGCCTGGAACGGCCTGCCCCTTTGCGGCGGCAGTGCGTGGCGCGGACCTGGTGGTGCTGGTGACGGAACCCACCCCATTTGGCCTGCATGACCTGACACTGGCAGCGGATACATTGAAGGCCATGAATCTCCCCTTTGGCGTGGTGATCAATCGTAGTGGTGACGGAGACGGGGATGTGGAGTCCTTCTGCGTGAAACGATCCGTGCCCTTGCTGGCTCGGATTCCGGAAGATCGCAGTATCGCTGAGGTGTACTCACGCGGTGGCGTGGTGGTGGACGAGTTGCCGGAGTATCGGGAAGTTTTCTCACAACTGGCACGAAAAATAGGTGAAATGGTGGCCCATTCAAGTGAAGAGGTGAAACATGGCTGACAGTGGAAATGGGATGAAACCTCTTGAAGTGGCGGTCATCAGCGGTAAGGGTGGAACGGGAAAGACCAGTGTCACCGCCGCCCTCGCGGTGTTGTCCGGGAATTCAGTGGTCGCGGATTGTGACGTGGACGCAGCCGACCTTCACCTGGTGTTGTCTCCGAAAATACGGGAACGTGAAGACTTTATCAGTGGGCATGAAGCCGTCATCCGGGAGTTGGATTGCCGGAGTTGCGGCCTCTGCCGGGAGATGTGCCGATACGAGGCCATTCACTCCGTAACGGGCAAAGATGGTCGTGAAGTTTATCGAGTCGATCCCGCGGGATGTGAAGGGTGCGGCGTATGCGTGCGTTTCTGTCCCGTTAAGGCAATTGATTTCCCCGATTCTCACTGCGGTGAGTGGTTTATCTCCGACAGCAGGGTGGGTCCCATGGTGCACGCGCGCCTGGCCCCCGCCGCGGAAAATTCGGGAAAGCTGGTCACAAAAGTACGTGAAGCGGCAAAAGTGGAAGCGCGAAAACACAATCGAGACCTGATCCTGGTGGACGGACCTCCGGGAATCGGTTGTCCGGTGATCGCCACGGTAACCGGGGCATCGCTGGTGCTGGCCGTGGTGGAGCCGACTTTATCGGGTGAACATGACCTTGAAAGAGTCTGCCGTCTGGCCCGGCACTTTCAGGTGCAGGCCATGGTATGCGTGAACAAGTGGGACATCAACCCGGAAATGACGGAGATGATCGAATCCCGGGCCGCAAAACGAGGCGTAGTGTCTCTGGGACGGGTGCGTTTTGACAAAGCCGTCACGAGAGCCCAGATCAACGGCAGAACCGTGCTGGATGAAGGTGGGGATGCCGCGGATGATATCCGGGTTGTGTGGAAGAACCTGAAAAAGAAGCT
>CAYVBC010000261.1:0-2650 GCA_964449545.1 uncultured Clostridia bacterium
TATAGGCTTTGACCGGTTTTGAAATACCATGGAGTTTGAATTCTCCAAGTTCCTGAAACTCAAATTGTCTGCGCAGTTTCCGGTATACGGTATGGGAAACCACGACTTCATTCGGTGAAGCGATGGCCGATTCCAGTCGTGAAGCGATGTTGACGGTAGACCCCAGCACGGTGTAGTCATAGCGTTTCGGAGAACCGAAGTCTCCGGAGATCAGTCTTCCGGAATGGATCCCGATGCGTACCTGGATGGGAAAGTCTTCAAATGCCTCACGATTGATTTCGACCAGTTTTTTCATCATGTCCAGTGCCGCGCTCACCGCCTGGTGAGAGTGTTTTTCATTGGCCAGGGGTACGCCGAAGACCGCCATGATGCCGTCGCCGATGTACTTGTCCAGGGTTCCGTTGTGCTGGAATATCACTTCCGTCATTTCGGAAAAAAATCGGTTGAGGAGGAATCCCACGTCCACGGGATCCATATCGTCCGCCCGGGAGGTGAATCCCACCATATCCATGAAGAGGACCGTTGCGTCCGCTTCACTGTACTCCATGATGTCCAGGGAGCCCGCCTCCTGGCCTTCCATGATGCGTTGGACCACGGCCGGAGAGTGATAGCGTTCAAGACGCGCCCGGAGTTTCATCTCCCGGTCCAGCTGCTGTTGACTGTGAATACTTTCTATGGACAGACCCGTAAAGTTGGCGATGGCGGAGATGACTTCCAGATCACGTGGAGTAAAAATCTGTTCGATTTGTGTGGTGTCCACGTATATCAATCCGTAAATTGAGTTTTTTGTCCAGATGGGGATCGACAATGCGGAGGTGATTCCGTACAGTATGATGCTCTCGGCTTTTTCAAATCTTTCATCATCCCGTGTATTCGCGGAGAGAATGGCGACTTTTTCCTCCATGGCCTTCATGGCAATGGTGTGAGAGATGGTCACCGTTTCCACCGGGTTTCCGGAGGCATCACGGCAAAAACGAAGATCCAGTTCCTTGCGGTGGATATCATGAAAAAAGACAAAGAGCCGCTGTGGTTTCAGGATGCGGAAAATCGCCTCTCCCACGCGTTCAAAACAATCGGGGAGGTTGGAAGCCGCGATCAGCTGGCGCCCCAGTTCGGTGAGTTCGGACAGGTTGCCGAGCTCCCGTTCGAGATTATCCTTTTCCCGCACTTCAAAGCTTTCCTTCAGCGGCAGTACCATGGAGATCTTCTGATCCTTGTCATCTTCGTAGCGGCGGGGGAGGGATTCCACCAGGTAGCGCAGCCGGACCCGGCCGATGGTGATCTCGTCGCCGGGTTTCAGCCGTTTTCTGCGGATCCGTCGTCCATTAACGAACGTGCCGTTGGTACTTTCGGAATCAAAAAGGTCGTATCCCTTTTCCGAGCGAACCAGGCGGCAGTGGTTTCGTGAAACCGTGGTTTCGTCTAAACGGATCTCCATCTCCTTGAGCTTTCCGATGGTGACGATATCTCTTTCCAGAGTATAGACACGGGAGTCTCCGTTGTTGATGGTACGCAGTTTATGGATCACTCGGGTTTCAATCTCCTTTTCATCAGTTCCTTCAGGGCATGGCGCGGGTCCATGCCTTCGAACAGAACCTGGTATACCTTTTCGGTGATGGGCATCTCAATACCCAGGCGTTCCGCCAGAACGTGGACGGCCTTGGTTGTTTCAACACCTTCCGCGATCATGGCCGTTTCCCCTTCGATCTCTTCCAGGGTCATTCCTCCGGCCACTTTAACCCCCAGCTGAAAGTTGCGGGAGAGTGGTCCGAAGCAGGTGAGCATGAGATCGCCGATACCGGCAAGCCCCCAGAAGGTCTCCTTGCGCGCGCCCATGCGTTTCCCCAGTCGGGAGATTTCCACGGTGGCACGGGTGATGAGGGATGCGGTGGTGTTATACCCGAAGCCACTGCCGTGAACAATGCCCGAAGCAATGGCCATGACATTCTTCATGGAAGATGCGACCTCGATGCCCATCAGGTCGCTGTTGCGGTAGATCCGCAACTCCTGGGAGGAAAAATCGTTCTGAATCTTTTCCAGCAGGTTTTCGATGAAGGAGACGGCCACCACGGCCGTCGGATGATGCGCGGAGAGTTCACGGGCAAAGGATGGACCTGAAATGGTTACCCATTGGCTGATCACCCGATCGCCGAACACATCCCGGGCGATCTGTGAAAGAGTCATCAGGGAACTGGCTTCAAATCCCTTGCTCAGGTTGATGATGACCTGGTTTTCCAATACGGGCTTAAGACTTTCGAAAACCGATCTGGAGAACTTGGAGGGGACCGCGTGGATCAGAATGTCCGCTTCCGCGGCGGAAGATTCCAGGTCCGTTACGGGTTCCAGATTTTCAGAGAGCGTGAATCCCGGAAGAAAACGGGAGTTTTCCCGGTTTTCCCGGATGGAGTGCAACACCTCTTCTTCTCTTACCCAGAGGCGTACAGGACCCAGATTCCTGGCCAGGTAGTCCGCGAAGGCGGTTCCCCATGAGCCGCCTCCAATTACTAAAATCTTATCCATGGATGACCTTCCTCAGGCTGATTTTCCGTTCCGTGCCGTCTATGAGGGCAAGAATATTGCGGCGGTGGCGTAGAATGATGATCAATGTCAGTATCAGAACGACAATGGAAATCTGGGGGACACGGGTCAG
>CAYVBC010000262.1:0-2633 GCA_964449545.1 uncultured Clostridia bacterium
GCCGCGGTGAGGAACTCCCCGGCTGTCAGCCCGTGTCGCATGGGAACGGGCAACTGAGCCACGATACTGAAATACTCCGGTTCCGCCGGCATCCCCTCCATCTCCACTCCCCCCAGGGGATTGGGCCGATCCAGCACCACCAAATCCACGCCCCTTCCGCTCATGTGCCGCATCACCATGACCAGGTGATTCAGGAAGGTATACACCCGTGTGCCCACGTCAAAGACATCCACCACCAGGGCGTCGATCCCTTCCAGCCACGCTTCCGGTGGTACCAGGAGGTCCCCGTAGAGACTGCGTACCGGAATTTTAAGGCGGGGATGAACAAAGGATTCGGAGAGTTTCATATTGTCCTGGAGGTCGGCCCAGAATCCATGCTGCAGGGACCAGATCGCCTTCAGGGAATCCGGAGCGCATCGCGCCACCACGTCCACCACGGATTCCCCTTTCGCATCCACCATGGAAGCCGCGGAGACCAGGGCGATTCTCCGGCTGCGCAGCGCCTGAAGTGGAACGGAGCAAAAGGTGTCAATTCCAGTGGCGGGCTTTCCAGGGTTTTGTGTCATGGTTATTCGTTTTTGACCGCGTCCACCACGTTGACCGCCGCGGCACGGCGCGAAGGGATGAGGGTGGCCGCCAGGCTGATCAGGATGGAAACACCCACAACGGCCAGCAGGTCCAGGGCGGTGATGCGGAAGGTGACATGACTCATCTGGTACAATTCAGCCGGGACACGGATCAATTCGAACCGGTTGGCCAGCAGAGAAAACGTCACACCGATGACGACACCCGTGATGGTCCCCAACAGGCCGATGATCCCCCCCTGGATGAAAAAGATCCGCTGGATCGTGGAAGGGGTGACACCACAGGCCTGGAGAATTCCAATATCACGGATTTTCTGGATCACCAGCAGGATGAGTCCGGCAATGATGTTGAGTGCAGCCACCACGATGATCAGGGTCAGGGTAAAAAACAGAACCGTCTTCTCCAGCTGGAGCGCGGAATATAATGAAGCGTTGAGATCTTTCCATGTAATCACGGAGAGGAAGGAGGGCAACAGGGAACGCAGTTTCTCCTTCACCGCTTCCGCGGAAAAACTGTCATTCAGAAATATCTGAATGTAACTGATCCTGTCCCCCATGCGAAACAATTTCTGAGCGGTTCCCAGGGGGGCGATCAGGGTGGTGTTGTCCACCTCGTACAGTCCGGACCGGAACACACCGGCCACACGGAACCGGCGCATGCGCGGCATCATACCCCCCGGAGTCAGGGTGGGCTGGGGAGTGACCACCATACAGGTATCTCCGGGAAACAGCCCCAGTTTCAAAGACAATTCCCGACCGATCAGGATCTCATTGCCCTCACGGGGGAAACGGCCGGCCTCCACGCGCTGAAGCCATTCCATGCGCCGGGCATCCGATTCAAGCATCCCCCGCAATACGGCTCCGGAAGCATTGCGGGAGTTGCCTTTCAACAGGACGGTCCCAAACACCACTGGCGCGGCGGAACGGATCCCGGGCACGGCATCCCGGATGGTATCCACCACTTCGGAGTATTCGCTCACGCCATCTCCCATTGAATGGCTGACCATGACATGGGCCGTGGAACTGAGAATTTTGTCCCGGATATCATTTTGAAACCCATTGAGCAGGGCCAGGGCAATGATCAGTGCGGCCACTCCGATTGCGATTCCCACAATGGATGCCAGGGAGATAATGGAGATAAAGGCGTTCTTCCGCCCCCGGGTCAGATATCTCCGGGCAATGAAGAGCTCAAATCTCATGCGCGACTTCTCAGTTGGGGAAAAAGGATGACTTCACGAATCGATTCCGCCCCGGTCAACAGCATGACCAGGCGGTCGATACCGATCCCCTCTCCCGTAGCCGGCGCCATGCCGTGTTCCAGTGCGGTCAGAAATTCCTCATCCAGCAACTGCGCCTCATCGTCACCCTGCTCCCGCTGCCGCAGTTGGGCTTCGAAGCGTTCCCGCTGATCAAAGGGGTCATTCAGTTCGGAGAATCCGTTGGCGATCTCCATGGATGCGATGAAAAACTCGAAGCGTTCGGTTTCCCGGGGATCGCGACGGGAGACCTTGGCCAGCGGGGAGATGGCCCGGGGAAAATCCACCACAAACTCAGGCCCCGTCAGACCGGGTTCCACCCAGGTATCAAAAGCCAGCTCCAGCATTTTACCCCAGGTGGGCGGCAATTCCTGGCCCGGCAGTTCACGCTTGATGTACTTCGCCAGTTCGGCTTCATCCCAGAGTTTCTCCTGGGGCATTCCGGTGCCTTCTGCCACCAGGTCCATGTAGCGGCGCCGCGGAAAGGGTGTCTGGACCGGGATCTCCTGGTCACGCCACTTTATAACCCCCCCTTCCAGGAAGCGCTCGCTGAGCAGGGTCATCAGTTCTTCAGTCAGGCACATGTTGGCTTCGAAGTTGTTGTAGAGCTGATAGAACTCCAACATGGTGAACTCGGGATTGTGGCGCATGGATACGCCCTCGTTCCGAAAGTTCCGGTTCATCTCAAACACCTTCTCCATCCCTCCCACAAGCAGTCGCTTCAGATACAGCTCCGGCGCGATCCGCAGGTAGAGATCCATGTCCAGCGCGTTGTGGTGGGTCACGAAAGGCC
>CAYVBC010000263.1:0-2599 GCA_964449545.1 uncultured Clostridia bacterium
TTTAACCAAAAGGTGTGGTACAATAAATTTCCTGATTATTGAAAAAGGAAGATTTTTTGGAAAAAAAAGAACATCAATTGGAAAAATATATATCATTCCTCTTCGAACATAACCGCAAAATCAACCTGATCAGTCGAAAAATGACTCATGATCAGATCAATCGGATTATTGATGAATCCAACCGCCTTGCGGAAATGGTTTCTGGAACCCGTGTGGTTGATGCGGGAAGCGGAAACGGATTGCTTGGGATTCCTTTCGCAATACGGTATCCGGAACGTAAAGTGATATTACTTGAAAGCATCGGAAAGAAGGCGGCTTTTTTACAAAACGCCGCGAGTTTTCTCCAGTTACCCAATCTGACGGCACTCCACTGCCGGCTGGAGGATTTTAAATTCAGGTGGGCAAAAAAAGAAACAAGTCTGGTTGCCCGGGGCTTTCCGAGCCTGGAAAGCCTTGTTGGAGTGCTCCAAAGGGAGAAAATAAAAGAGATTGTTGTGATCACTGCACTGTCAAAGATTGAAAATCTGCAATTCCCGCTGGAAAAAGTAAGCCGTACCATCTATAATATCCCATTCCGAGATGTAATAAAAATCCTAAAAATGGAGAATGTTTCACGTGAAACAAATTAATTCCCAACCAAAAGTGATCGCAGTCGCAAACCAGAAGGGCGGTGTGGGTAAAACAACGACCGCGATTAATCTGGGCGCAGCTCTGGCAATTGCGGAAAAAAAAGTGCTTGTTGTAGATCTGGACCCTCAGGCGAATTCAACTACTGGATTTGGTATAGATAAAGCTTCTTTGAAAAAGGATGTTTATTCTGTTATTTCCGGCCAGTCTCCCATTCAAGAGGTGGTGCTGGACAATGAGTTGAGTTTTCTAAAGGTTGTTCCTTCATCCAGAAACCTGGCCAGGTTTGAATTGGAAATGGTGGATGATGTGGAAAACCACCTGTTTCTACGTCGCAGTCTGGAAGAGGTAAGGAAAGATTATGATTACATACTGATTGATTCACCCCCCTCCCTCGGGCTTCTCACAATTAATGCGTTGACTGCGGCTGACAGTGTTCTGATTCCGATTCAAGCTGAATATTATGCTCTTGAAGGATTGTCGGACCTGATGAACACGATTCACCGAATTCAGGAGAATTTTAATCCTGAATTGAAAATTGAAGGGATTTTGATGACCATGTACGATGAAAGAACCAATCTTTCGCGTCAGGTAGAGAGTGAAATTCGCAGTTATTTCAAAGAAAAGGTGTATAAAGCGATTGTGCCGAGAAATGTTCGTCTTTCTGAAGCGCCAAGTTTTGGAAAGCCGATTCAGTTTTATGCGATCAAATCCGCGGGGTCCAGGGCGTATATGTCCCTGGCCAAGGAGATGATGGCGCAATGAAACGTCGGGTGCTTGGAAAGGGACTGGAAGCCATTATTTCAAACCAACCCCAGGATGAACAGGAATCCAATTACCGTGAGATTGAGGTTTCGGATATTTATCCCAATCCATTTCAACCTCGTAAGGAGTTTTCTGAAGACCTGATCCGTGAATTGGCGGATTCTCTGAAAGAGGTAGGATTGATTCAACCCATATCCGTGTACAGACAGGATAACCGGTTTTTTCTCATTGTGGGCGAGCGACGGTGGAGAGCCGCCCAACTTCTGCATTGGAAAAAGATTCCCGCAATTGTCCGTGAGTTAAGCATTGATGATGTCATGATTGGTGCTATGGTTGAAAATATTCAACGCGAGGACTTGAATCCTGTTGAGGTTGCGCAGGGAATTGAAATGATGATGGAGAAGAATGGTTTTACCCATGAACAGGTTTCGGTAAAGCTGGGAATGAATCGAACCACAGTCACAAATCTTCTTCGCCTTCTTAAACTCCCTGAGGGTGTAAAAATCGGACTGATTGCCGGCAAATTAAGTCAGGGACACGCAAGGGCACTGTTGGGGCTGAAGGATTCCGCGGATATTGAAGTCGCGTACGAACAAGTGTTGAAAAAAGATCTTTCCGTCAGGCAAACGGAAAAGTGGGTAAAGACTTTCTATGAAAAGAAGGAAAAGCAGGAAGATCGGGTGGATCCGGATCTGCGTCGCACAGAGGAAAAGCTGGCCCGCTTTTTTTCCACCAAGGTTAAGTTGAATTACTCAAAACAGGGAAGTGGCCGGATCGAGATCTATTTCAATCATCTGGACGAGTTTGAGCGACTCTATCAGATGTTTGTTTCAAAGGAAAATAAGGAGTAATCCATAATGGCTAGAAGCGAAGGGTTTGGCCGTATGTGTGGGTTTATTGATAAGGATACGGAATTTAACGGGACATTGCGTTTTAAGGAATCCTTTCGGATTGACGGCAAGTTTACCGGGAAGATTCTGAATGGTGAGAATCTGATCGTTGGTGAAACGGGTGAAGTAAACGCGGATATTGAGGTTCGCAATGTGTCTATCAATGGACGAGTGAATGGGAACGTGACGGCAAAAGACCGTGCGGAGGTTTTTGCAAATGGACGTGTTTCGGGAAAAATGGTCACACCGAAACTGATTATAGAGGAGGGAGCCTTTTTCCAGGGGACCTGTCAAATGGAGCTGAAGGTTCTTGAAAG
>CAYVBC010000264.1:0-2588 GCA_964449545.1 uncultured Clostridia bacterium
TTCCCTTTTATCTGTCTTTCAACTGCTGAATAACCCGTTTTAGATTGGCTTCATAAACGCTTAAAACCGGACTGTTCTGTTCACTTCCTTTGCGACAGGCAATTTCATAATTCTTCCTGGCTGCCTCAAAATCGCCCCTGGCGCTGAAAGCGTCTCCCAGGCTATCGTACACATTGGGTGATTCCGGATACAATTCCACATTGAACTTCAACATTTCAATGGCCTTGTCATATTTCTTTTTGCCGATCAAACGGTACCCCAGAAGGTTCACCTGTACTTCAGGTATGGCCATTTCCGATTTGTATTTCCTGTTTATATGCGCATAATGCTTTTTGATCGCTTTGACACCGCCATTGGCAATATTTTCAGGAAGCGGATAATCACTGAATACAAAAGAGAGCCCCGCATATAAACTTTTCAGGGTCACGGACCCATGGCCTTCACCGATCATCTGAATTAATTTCCACTCAAAGCTCCTGGGGGCGTTCTTTTTGATCAGCATCTTCAATCGGTTTAACCCTTTTTTGTATGCCGGTTCGTTCCCCAGTGACATGAAGAGCATCCGTTCTTTTAAGAATGAGCAGCGCTCTTTTCCGGAGATCAGCTTCAGAACATGATTGTTGTCATACATTACATAGGGGCTGGCGGCAATATGGGAATGAAACATGTCAGGATGAGAATACAAAGTATACAGCGAAAACATGCCTCCCAGAGAATGCCCGAAAAGAACCCGGTAAGATGTTGTACGATATTTGTTTTCAATATAGGGGAAAAGCTCGGTTCTCATGTATTCCAAAAATTTCTCAGCCCCCCCACTCACCTTTCTTTCTTTCTCGTGAGTCGGTGTGAAATCATGATCTCTGCCGGGCGCCACATTGGGTATTGCCACAACAATCATTGCGGGCATCCGCCCATTCTGAGCCAGAAACCGGGTTGTGGCAACCGCATGCAGAAAATGGGCCCTCCCATCCAACACATACAGAACCGGATATCTGGTGTTCTCCTGAGCATATCTTGCGGGCAAGGCAATCATCATCGGCCGGGCCATTCCCAATACTTTTGACTGAAAAATGACTCCCTTGCCAATGGATATATCCTGACTGTATTCCTGCCCCCACCCATTGAGGACCATAAAACCGGAAAATATTAAAATCAGCGAAGTTTTTTTTATCCAACCCATAATATACCCCCATTTACTGACTAATCCTGTACGTCAGAGAATCATTTTTGGTTGACCAAGGCCCGGGAGGGGGGCGCCGGGGCCACGGGAATTTCGGGGTGGGGATAGATATCGCGCGTCAGGACTTTCACCTTCCTTCATCGTAGACGCTTCCGGCAGCACTTGACCGCACGCCCTGATGGATCCGGGGAACGGGATCAGGCCAGGAGACGGTGGGCGTGCTCGAGATTCGCGCGAATGGCCACACCGTAAGGGCATTGGGATTCGCAGATGCCGCAATGCGTGCATGCGGCGGCGTTGACCTGTCGCGGCAGCCGACGATACGCGGAACGCGCGGTAGCCACTTTTCCATACCCACTAAGGTAAAGTCCGTAGCGCAGGATGTCGGGCACGGCGATCCCCCGGGGACAGGCAGCCAGGCAGTCCCCGCACATGCGGCAATAGGCGAAAGAAGTTTCCTGCACATGACGTTCCAGTTGCGCTTTCTCACGACGGGCAAAAGGCCGGCCAAGGGCACCCAGGTTCTCCTCCAACATGGCGAAGTTACGCATCTCCGTGATGATGCCGGATACCCTTTGATCCCGCAACACCCACTTGATCTTGGCTTGAGGGAGGCTGATTCCTTCCGGTTGGAAAGGTGTAAGGTCCTGCCGCTCGCCACCGGCCATGACCTTCATGGCGATAATGCCCATATCTTTCCGTTTCGCCGCTGTCAGCACGGCATCAATACCCGATTCCTGAAGGTAATTGGAATAGACCTTTCCATCAACCACCCGGGTTCCGGAATAGGCGTTGTAGGCCAGGGTGATCATGTCATAGCGGCCGCTGTGGATGGCCGGCAACAATACCCGTACCGGATCATGGTGGCAGGAGACCCCGGAAAAACGGATCTTACCCTGCTTTTTGAGTTGTTCAAACGCCTCCAAAACATAATCGGCCACGACTTCTTCCGGATCCCGGGCCCCATGAAACATCAATACATCAATGCAATCGATGTTCAACCTTTCCAGGCTCCCCTCGACTTCGCCCATCAGTCCCGCGGTTGTACGATGGCGCCGTCCCGGGTGGAACTTGGTGGCCACGATGAATCGGTCCCGCATTCCCCGGATCATTCGCCCGATGATCCGTTCACTGTTCCCATTCATGTAGGACGAGGAAGTGTCCACGTAGTTTACTCCCCGTTCCATGGCCAGGCGGAACACCGGCTCGTCCGGGACCGGACTGCCGCCCATCCCGATTTCAGAGACCTTGAGCCCGGTTCCGCCCAACCTGCGGTACCGCATATCCTGCTTACCCCCGGCTGTGGACCCGTCTTGACGCAACGGTCGGCCGAAGGCGCAACCAACGGTCAACAGACCCAGCCTCGACAGTTCGGAAACAAATTGCCGTCGTTTCATTTCGTCTCCTG
>CAYVBC010000265.1:0-2583 GCA_964449545.1 uncultured Clostridia bacterium
ACCAGTTCATCATACAGTAGATCCGCTTCCTTCCAGCGCTTCATGGTGGCCGCCTGCTCGAGAATCACAGCCTTGTCCCGCAACCAGGAACCAAATGTTTCTCCCGGATCGGAGTACGGATTCACCGAGGTGGTCGCTTTAGCCAGAATCTGATTTGACACATTCGGATTCCCCGCCAGATGGTAACAGGCGGCAAGCATCCATTTCTCGGGATTTGTCATCTCCTTCAGGCTGTTTTCCCGCATCAGATTCAGTGCCGCCCACGGAGGCGTTCCCGCCTGTGTCAGGCCATACGCGCGATAGAGCCGGGTCATCAGGTTGTCCGTTGTGGTACGGGAGCGGGTTTCCTGAAAAGAACGCCAGGCTGAAAGCAGTTCTTCCGGCACGTAATATCCCAGTTTCTTTGCTTCCAGAAGAAAATGACCTGCGTATGACGTTCCCCAGACTGAAAGTCTTCGCGCTCCCGGCCAGAACGAGAATCCTCCGGATGGAAGCTGAAACTTCTGTATTCTCTGAATCGCACCGTTGATGTTTGCGTCGATCTCCTTTACGTCCGCTCCCGAAGCCTTTATAAATTCCTTCAGCATCAATTGGGGGAATACCGCGGAAACCGTCTGCTCAATACAACCATAGGGATAATGAATCAGCCAACCCAGCCGATGCTCAAGATTCAACCGACGACGACCGGAAATACTGATAACCGCTTCATTGGTGCCCGGGATCCCATCGCCGGGAATCTTTAACTTTACTTGATCTCCAGGTTTCGCTTCCTGGACATGGGTCCGGGAAGTTCGGGGAGAATAGGGGCGAATATTTAACACTGTTTTCTGCTCCGCCCGGTATCGCCCTCCTTCAGCCGAAATTGAAACCTGCGCCTCTCCGGTTGCCGGTTTGACACGCAATCTGAAATAAGTGTCCTTTTCGCCCGGTTCGCTGAAAACCAACTCCCTTCGGGATGGGGGCACCACTTCAATTGGACCGGACACCTCCAGGTTCACCTTCACCTTACGGAGTCCCTTCTTCATTGTAAATACCGTTACGGGTATCGTGAACTCATCATCCGGGCCCAGAACACGCGGCAGAGTCGGCATCACCATCAATGGCGTGCGGACCGGAACGGAACGAGAGATGGATCCATATCGATCCCCCTTGGCACTCAGCACCATCACACGCACCGCACCAATATAGCCGGGCATGCGGAAATGTAGTTTTTTCACTCCCTGTGAATCGGTTTCAACCGGTCCGGTAAATAACGCCACCGGCGTAAAGCGCTTCTTCTCACCAGGTTGGAGTTGGGATTCCCGCGTCGCGGTAGCCATATCGCCACCCGTGGAAAAAAGGCGAAAAAGATCTCCTTTTCGCGCGCCAATGATGTGGGAATACAGATCGTATGTAAGTATCCCCAGTCTTTCTTTGGCAAAAAAGAATTTCCAGGGATCGGGCGTTTCAAAGTCCGTCAAGCTCAACAGCCCCTCGTCTACAACAGCTGCAATCAATTGAGTGGGTTCTTCATCCCTGGTTTTCACGGTAATTGAAAAATCCTTACCGGATTGAAGTTCCTCCGGTACCTCCAGAACCAGCTCCTGGCGTGTATGTGGGTCATACACATTCAAGGGAACCACACCATACATGCGTAGCGGGCGATCGTTTTCCGCATGATCCAGTGGTTGAATCATGGCTACCGAGACATAGGCATTGGGTAACATATCTCCGGTCACGGGAATCCGGATAGCGGTTTCTCCCCCGTGATCCGTGCGAACACTGAAACGTTTCAGAATTTTGTCTCCCTTTTCCACGGCCACAAGAAGCATGCCGCTAACCGGTGTTTTCACAAACAATTCCGCTTCATCACCCGGGGCATATCCCTTTTTCTGCTTGCGAATTTCCAGGACTCCGGCATTTTCCAGCTCAGCGGGAGCATCCCCCCAATGATAGGAACTGAAAAAGATCCCAGCCCGATGCCCTCCCGGTGATGCATCGCTGATTTCGAGAAAGTATTCTCCACGGGAATCCGGAGTGAAACCCAGATCCACAGGGGTAGTTCCGCTGCGAATGACACCCTCCTTCAGCTTCCGGGTATGAGAATCCTTTTTAAAACGGGCACGAAACTCATTCCGGGAATCGTACTCCCACCACCAATATCTGGCATTATTGAATATTCGATACCGGAGTGTTCGCCCGGAAACAGGGTTCCCCTCCGGATTTACCAGAACAACCTGAAAAAGCATTGGTGCGCCAACCCGGGTGAATCCGCCAGTTCCCTTCAAACCGATTCCCACATAGCGATCAAAGGGATCCAGGGGAAGGGAAACGGAACGTTGAGATGTTCTGCCACCCTTTTCCTGAACGCCCGCATTCAATTGGATGCTCAGCCCTCCCGGAGCATTGCTGAAATCGGGAAGTTCCCAGGACACCTTTCCCAAACCGTTTTCGTCCAGTTTTTTTTCAAAAATCGTTTTTTCATATGAGGGAAAACTCATTCCGGAATTGGAGAAAACCATATGAGGAAAGCGGGGCATCCGCATCCGTCGAGAGGAAACTCGAGTGGAGACCTTTGCCTGAAGGTCCTTTCCGGGGCTTCCG
>CAYVBC010000266.1:0-2571 GCA_964449545.1 uncultured Clostridia bacterium
TCCCGGATCTTCCCGGTGTCCATATCCATCACCATGGTATGGGAATACTTACCGTCCCGGTAGGATGTCCAGTGACGGTGCAGCAGCGCTTTGGCATAGTGGGCCTGAACCGGACCTTCAGCCATCGATTTTTCCGCTTTCATGGTTGCGGCGATATCTTCAGCGAATTCCGGGAATACTTCGGTGTGGAACACCATTTTTTTCCCATCCGGAGTGAACAGCGGATCGTGGATCCCATTGCTCTTCAATCGGGTCACCTGGCGGGCTTCTCCGCCGGCAACCGGAATTTTCCACAACTGGGTGTCTCCGCTCCGGCTTGAAAAGAAGTATATGAATTTGCCGCACCGGCTGAAAAACGGGCTCCAGTCGCCGCCTTCAAAGGTGGTCATCCGCCTGAGGTTTTTTCCATCCAGATCCATCAGGTAAATGTCCGAATTGCGCTTCGACTTCTGAAGATCGTTTTCGGACACCTGGAAAGCGATGCTCCCACCGTCCGGAGAGATGCAATGGGATCCCGGATATTTCACCTTGTACAGGGATTCGATGGTAAACGCCTTCTTCCCCTGAGAGAATCCAAAGGGAAGCAGCAACGAGAATATGACCAGAAACAACATTGATTTTTTCATGTTTTCTCCTCGACCTTAATCGTACCTGATTTTCCTGATTGAGATCACCGCATCGGCAAATCCCCAGACAATCCGTTTAAGCGGGATCGTGCCCGGGAAACCGATGTGCGACACCGGTGAGTGTAGGCCTGAAGCACGGGAAAGTCAACAATGGCCGGACGTTGAAGCCATTGTCTCCCAACTCCGGGCCGGCTTATTTCTTCTCGTTGGCTGAGATCGAAGTACCACCTTTGGACACGCCGGTGGAACTGTTTCCGGCGGATCCCCTGGAAACGGCCGTTCCGGTACTTCCCGCGCCGGCTCCGGAAACGGACCCCGCGGACCCGCCGTTGAAATGCCGGATCAATGAAGTTTTGGTCATTCCGGGTTTGATTTGGAAAGAGGTGGTGCGCAAGCGAAATCGATCCCTGTCAGAGATTGTCCTTGATGACAGCCGCAGCTCCGGCAGCATCACGGCGTTCCGGCTGCTGGAATACTCCATACGCATACCCAGTCTGCGGGCAATGACCTGGTCGGGGTTCCAGTCCCGCTTCTCTATCGGTCCTTTCACCAGGCGCCCCCCGGTGGTTTTCTTATCCTCCGGTTCGGACAGGTTTTGGGAATTCTGGAGAATGCCGCGGTACACCAGCCAATTGCGCACCCTGCGGGCGTTTTTCCCCGAGTCCCCCCTGGTTCCGGGGCCGCGCTCAAGATTTAAATATCGATTTACCTCTTTCATGGGGACCTTGTCCAGCTTTTCCATAATGACGGCCACATCCGGTGGAATATCCTTGAGGGATGGAGGCGGAACCGAAGCAGATTTGCCGGATTTCTCGTACCGCGCCCGCCAACCCGCATTGCCGGATTCGCGATACGTTTTATACCCCTCATAATCGCCGTACACATAATAGAGCCAGTCGGAAAGTGTCGAGCACCCGGAAGGGCCATGGCCTGGAGAGATCCCCAGCCAGAAGTAGTCCGGCCAGGCACCCCAAGCCGTTCGGCCGGAGAGAGTCACCCAGAAAAGATACGGTCGGTAACCACTCATCTGGTTCCACAACCAGTCGGCACCGTACATGCCGCCCTTGAACGCCGTGCCCGGAATCCACACCCAACCGTTCTTTTTCATCCACACCCAGTTCCCCAGGTGGGCGGGGATCCATCCCCAGGGCTGTTGCGGCACCAGGTACAACTCGTTTTTGACCCGCACGTGGTCGGCATTGAAGAAGGGGCGCTTGTCCGGATATTGGAAACTCTCGTCATAGGGCTTCCACACGTAACCGAACAGGTCATTGTATACCCACTCCCCGAACATGCTGGACCACTTCTCGGCGAATTTCACCACCCCTGGGGGGAATTTGTAGATGGGTTTGGGAATTTTGCTGATGCCGCGATGGAGCTCCTTGAAATGCGTGTTCATATACTGGTTCCACAATTGAAAATCCGAACCCGGACGCATGTCGCTGGGGATCAGCTTGTGTTCCCCGGTAATGACATAGCGCTTCCCGGCGCGGACCAGATCTTTTCTCAATGATTTTTTCTCATTGCCATAGAGCACACCAACATTGCCTCGTTCCACGGCCACGTGGGTGTTCCCCTCTTCAATGGATATGGTGGAGGTGGAATGTTTGTTCATTTTGATCGCGGCCACTGAGGTCGCCACCTGGAACATCTCCCGGTTGTAGATATTGTTCATCGAAAAAAGGCGTCCCGACAGCAATTCCAGAGAGGTGATCTTCCAATTGGTGGTCAGGCTCTCGGCCTGCAGCACATGAACCTTCAGCCGACTATCTGTGTCCAGCCGCATCACCGTGCCGTTATCGAATTGAATTTCACATCGCCCCTCGTTACCGGTGATCAGCGTGTCTCCCGGCGTGATGGGCAGATTGACCCTTGCCCGGATGGGTTCATCCGCATCCGACTGCAGCACGAAGGCGTCTCCCTCCACCAGCGATACGTAACAGAA
>CAYVBC010000267.1:0-2569 GCA_964449545.1 uncultured Clostridia bacterium
CCCTTCTGCCGCCGTCGCTGTCACTATTGCCACTTCACCACTCTCCCGTTCAATCCGGAACCGGTTTCATCCTACCTGGACCTGCTGGTCAGGGAAATATCCCTGCGATCCACACCGGAAACCCACCTTGACACCCTTTATCTTGGCGGAGGTTCTCCCTCCCTGCTCCAGACATCTCAACTGGAACGGATCATGACAGAAATCCGTCAGAAATTCCAGCTCCTTTCCGAAATCGAAGTCACAATTGAGGCCAATCCCGAAGACCTCTCCCTGCAACAGATGAAGGAGATGGTACACATCGGATTCAACCGGATCAGTATCGGCGTCCAGTCACTGGACTTTGCGGACCTGAAATACCTCGGGCGAAATCACTCTCCGGAAACGGCATTGGATGCGCTGGTAACAGCGGAGAAAGCGGGCTTTTCAAGAATTAACGCGGATCTGATCATCGGGCTACCGACACAAACCGTAAAAGGTCTGGAACAGCAGATCTCACGATTTCTTGATCTTCCCGTTTCTCATATCTCCGTCTACCTCCTGGAGATCACGGAGAACGATACCCGTTCCCGTGAACACGAGGGAGACCGAATGTATCACGCTGTCCGGAACCTTCTGAATCAATCCGGATTTACCCACTATGAGATATCCAATTTCAGCATGCCCGGAGAGGAATGCCGCCACAACCTGAAGTATTGGAGAAACCAATCCTACCTGGCTGCAGGGATTTCAGCCGCCGGATATCAACAGGGCGTGGACTACCGCAATACGCCCCACCTGGAACGATATAAAAAAGCCGTTTCATCCGGCAGAACCTCGGCTTCCAAACGCAGGTTCCCGAGGGATATCCGCAGATTGGTTACCGGTTTACGGTTGACCGAGGGTGTTCCCTGCGAGGCGTTCGCAGGACGTTCTGAAGTACTGGCCTCCCTGTTGGAATCCGGGATTCTCTTCCAGAAAAGAGAAAATATCTCTGTCGCCCCGAAAAAACTGCTCCTGCTGAATGAAATATTGGCCCGCTATCTCTTATGAGGCACTGAACTCCGCTTCAGCTGAAGGTTCTTCATACCCACCACAACCGCGGGAGAAGAGGTTTTCAGTAGCTGAAGAAGGACATGCGTATCCCCTTCATGGGGAACGGATGTCTCAAATTCCAGAACTTCCCCTTTTCGAACATTCCGGAATACCAGCCGATCCACGGGGGTCTGGTCCGCAAAAACCCGTAAAACAAGGAACTCCGCGTCCGCCTCGTACACCAGAGAGCCCCGAACCAGCATGAAATCCGCCCGGGAGAGGACTCGATCTCCCTTCAGCTCAAGGGGATTGCCTTCCAGATCCGTAACGGAACGGATGGCAATCTCCGCGGAGGCCACGATCACCTTGATTTCCTGTATATCACTTTCCGCAACCACCTGGTTTACACTGTCCAGGGCACGGACCTTCCAGTACGTCATGCGATTGCGATCCACCTGGTTCCATACAAACTCATTGGGATGGAAGTTCTGTTCCACTCCCGCATCGTTCCAGTTCAACTCGGGGGTGTTGTAGAGAATATCAAACAAATTGTTTGAAAACGCCAATTCATATCGCGAAGCGCCCACAGGACGTTCCCACGAAAAATCCGGAATTTCCTTCTCCTTGGCGATGAATCCATTCTGAGGCGCAATCGTTTCTATGATGTTTTCATAAGGGAGAACGTAGTATTTCAACACCGGAAACGTCACATTCACCTGCGCGGGACGAGTCAATTGAAGCGTAACGGTATGAAGTCCCGGATTCAGCACGGGCAGGCCGGGTATTTCACGGGTACGTATCTCCTTTAATTCTCCCTGAACCGCCAGTTCATTAAAGAATTCATAGGGATGGCCATCCACGATCCAATGGCCGGCCACAGCCCCGGTTCCATGCATTTTCGTACGGAAAAGGGCGTACAACGATCTGGATTTCCGGGGTACCACCTTGTAGTACTTCCCGTTATCCAGGCGGATTTCCGCGATTTCAACCTGGACTTCATCGTCGATTCCCCGCACCATGACCGTGGCGGTGAAGCGTTTTTCGCTTTCTCCATTTTCGTCCCTGGCGGTAATGGTATAGGATCCGGGGCTGGTATAGGTATAAGAAACCTGATGATTACCGGATTGCACATCACCATTACCGAAATCCCATAGAACGAAATCTCCGCGAAAATAATTCGCAATAACTGTCAGTGGATTGTTGACCCGGACTTCGGGCGCGGACAGGGTGAGAAACCGATTTTCCGGAAGCACGGAAACGGACGCGGTAACCGGGGCATGGGTAAGGGATCCATCCATGGCTTGAACCGTGTGGGTCCCTTCCTGCTGAAAGCGATGAACCACATGTGTGCCGTTAACCAGCTGGGTACCGTCCCCGAAATTCCAGCCTATCGCTTCAGTCCGGATGAAACTGTACGCATCAAAATAGACCGGCTGATCCACCCGCGGCGAAAGGGGCTGAAACTCGATCCTTCGCGCTGGCGCCCCGATTGAAATCTGGATGGTAACCGGTGTAAACGAAACTTTTCCATCCCAGTCATAGGCCTGGATCTGAAAGG
>CAYVBC010000268.1:0-2551 GCA_964449545.1 uncultured Clostridia bacterium
ACGCTGGCCAGCACGTCGTTGACCACCACTTTGACGTCCGGGCGGATCTCTCCGATTGCTTTGAGGATGGCCAGACCATCAAGGGCTCCCAGAGGATGGTTGGCTACGATCACGAGCTTACCCTCAGAGGGGATCCGTTGCTTGTCCCGGTGGGTCAGGAGATAGGAAAAATCCAGGAATTCAAACAATTCTTCGATAAACTCAAAGTCCTTCTTGTCGTGATGTTTTTCGATAAATTGATTGGCTTCCTCAATATGAAGAAGCCAGTTGAGAAATCGCAGGACAGATTGGGTGTAAAATTTCGGGTTTTTTTTGAAGAAATCGGGCCGTTTGGCTTCGATCATCTTTTGAACGTCTAATTTGTTCATCTACGCTGTCTGCCTTCCCGGTGATGGGGATGTGGGATTTCTCTTTTCGCTAACTCTTTTTCAGTCTGCGTTCGGCACCTGGCCGTCACTGAATGGCACATTGAGATAACGCTTGAACCAGTTCCATCAGTATACCTGAAGGCTGTATATCAAGTCAATTATTCCTTATTCTAATCGTCTTGGTAGGGGATCGGCCCATGGATTGACAGTTTCCGGGCATGGTGATACCATGGCTCTAACCATGAAGTCAAAGTCCCTGGTCATTGGCATTGCCGGAGGGAGTGGTTCGGGGAAAACCACTCTTGTGGACATGCTCTGCAGTCGGTTCAGTCCTGAAACGGTCCTGCGGATATCCCATGATGTGTACTACCATGACCTTTCCCACTTGCCCATGGCCGAGCGCTCGCGGACCAACTTTGATCATCCCGACGCGCTGGACACCGAGGCGCTCATTCACGATCTTGAACGGCTTCGTTCGGGCGAAGCGGTCATGGTTCCGGAATACGATTATTCGCGGCACTGTCGCGTGCCCGCGATTCGTCCCAGCAAACCGGCCCCTGTCATTCTACTGGAAGGAATACTGATCTTAACGGATGTCCGGTTGCGTTCCCTGATGGATATCAAGGTGTATGTGGATGCCGATTCAGATGTGAGACTCCTGCGGAGGCTGGAGAGGGACATGCGGGAGCGGGGGCGAACCTTCTCTTCAGTGCGTGAGCAATACGAAACCACGGTTCAGCCCATGCACAGGGAGTTTGTTACTCCCAGTCGCAGTTATGCGGATATGGTGGTTCTGGATAGCCGGAATCCCGTGATTGTTGACCTGCTCGTTGCCCGGATCCAGGATCATCTGAGAGACCTTGATGCGTGGAAATGACAGAATGGAGAACACCTTATGACCGATAAAACCTATGTTGACGCCCAGACTCTCCTGGAAGACTCGATGCGCCTGGGGATCCAGGTATTGAAGAGTGGTTTTGTCCCCTCATTTATTGTTGGAATCTGGCGGGGAGGCACGCCCGTGGGAATCGCGGTCCAGGAGTTGCTGGAGTATTATCAGGTTAAAACGGATCATATTGCCATTCGAACATCCGCATATGAGGGAATTGAGCAACGTCGCCGGGAGATCCGGGTTCATGGATTGGACTACATTGTGGACCAGATCAATGCGGATGACGGCCTGCTGATTGTGGATGATGTATACGATACGGGGTTGAGCATCAAAGCGGTCCGGGATGCGCTCCATAGTCGATGCCGGCTCAATACGCCCAATGACATTCGGGTGGCCGTGGTGTATTACAAACCCGACAACAACCTGACGGACCGGGAACCCGAATATTTTATCCACAAATCGGATCGCTGGCTGATTTTCCCCCATGAGTTGGATGGTCTTTCCATGGAAGAGGTCAGCAGAAACAAACCGGGGATCGCCCGGTTACTGGAGGAAGTGAAAAAGTGAAAATAACAAGAGAATTTATTCAGTTAATGCCCAAGACGGACCTGCACCTGCATCTGGACGGATCCATGCGGATCTCCACCTTGATTGACCTGGCTGAATCCGCGGGGGTTGACCTGCCTGGACGCACGGAAACGGAATTGAAGCGTACGGTCTTTAAAGAGCAGTATGCCGATCTGGACGAATACCTGAAAGGATTTGCCTACCTGACGGCGGTGATGCAATCGGAAGAGTCCCTGGAAAGGGTGTCCAGGGAGCTGGCGGAAGACAATATCGGGGAAGGCGTTCGCTATATTGAAGTGCGTTTTGCTCCCCAGCTTCACCAGAATAACGGGATGAACATCATGCAGGTTTTTCAGGCGGTTCATCGCGGGCTTGAATCGGCAAAACAGACTTTCAATAAAAAACCGGAAGTTTCTGAGGGCAAGGAGCCCCCTTTTGAATACGCCATCATCGTCTGCGCCATGCGAATGTTCGGTCCCGGATTCTCCGACTATTTTGACCACCTTCTGAATGTTCACCAGCACTCGGACCAGAAATGGATCTTTTCACTGGCATCCCAGGAGCTGGTTCGCGCGGCCATCCAGGCACGCAACGAGCTGGGGATTCCCATCGTCGGATTTGATCTTGCAGGCAGGGAAAAGGGATTCCCCGCGGCGGATCATGGCCCGGCCTATGACCTGGCACATCGGAACTTCATGAAAAAAACGGTTCACGCGGGGGAAGC
>CAYVBC010000269.1:0-2525 GCA_964449545.1 uncultured Clostridia bacterium
TGCCCCACCCGATTCAGTGGATCCAGCACGGCCGCGCCGGAGAGAGACGCCATGAATTGAGAGATAAACGTGCTGGCCGTGATGACCGCCATCATCCGTCCCGACATCCGCGGATGGGGAATCAGCTTGATAATCAGGGAAAGTCCGGCCGAGAAGGACATGGAAAATCCGACCCCGTAAACCACCATGCAGAGCATGGTGATGGCCGGATGGAATCGGCCGACTGTGAAAAAAAGGATTGCTGTCAGGGCCAGGATGGCCCCTGAAAGAAAAAGCACGAAACGTTCTCCGCGCCGCTTTGTCAATTGTCCGGTGGGCAGCGCGGCCAGCACTCCACCGATGATGGACCCCCCGTAAAGCAGCGCGGTCATCCGCTGAAAATTTCGCGCGGCGATCAAGTCACGAACAATATACAGCAGAAAAGTCGAGATCATCAGTATCCCGCACATAAAGGAAATTCGGGCACTGATCAAATACACAAGATTCCGCGGCAATGAGAACCGCAATGGTTCCGGGTTCCTCTGATGGGGGATCGGTTCGGTTTTCTGTTGCCGGACATACAACACATAATAGCCTGCGATAGAAAGGAATACGAGAACCGCAGCCAGGGCGGCCGGAGTCGATGTCAGCCCGCCCTCTCGAATCAAGACGATTCCGGGGAGGAATCCGAAAGAAACCGCTCCCAGGCCGGTCCCCAGAAAATGCCAGAAGGCAATCCCAGCGGTGAAGCGCTCCCGCCCACCCGATAGCGGGCGGTCAGCCAGCACAGCCAGATGGGACGCCTCACAGAACGAACGGGACCCGATGATCATAATGAAAGCAAAGACAATCAGTGAATACTTTCCTCCGGCTGTCAGGATGAACAGGCCGGGCAGCATCAGGCCAAGACCGTAAATCGGGTACCTGAGCCCCTGATTCAGACGGATCTTCCGGTCACGGTATCGGCCAAAGATATATAAGATTACCACACTAAGCAGAGCGGTGGCCGCTGTAATCAACCCCAGGTGTTTCCCCTTGCTCTGATCTCCCACCGCTTCCACGACAACCATGGGAAGAGTCAAGGTGACCAGAGAGGTATAGACGAACATCGTGGCGAAACGGGGAAGGCCGAAGAAGAGAACCCGGGGTGTTGGCCGTATAAAGGAGGAGTCCATGGTTAGTCGATGCGATTCATCAGAAAAAGTATATGAATAAGAAAGAGCAGATCCAGCCGGTACTCAACAGGGAGTCACACCTGTCCAGCATTCCGCCCATGAGCCCCAGCATGGAGCTGAAGTCCTTTACATTATAAATCCGCTTGACTCTTGAAGCCAGCAGATCTCCGGCCGATCCGAACAGCGCCAGCAGAAGTCCCGTGACCGTAACCTGGATGGCATTGAGCTCCGGTACGGCAAACCGGAAGATATGCGCGGCTCCGACTGCGAACAGGATGCCTCCCAGGTAGCCTGCAATGGTTTTATTGGGACTGATCCTGGGGAACAGGCGAAGGCGGCCCAGTAGCATTCCGAAAAAGAAAGCCAGAATATCATTGATGGCCGTGATGGAGAAGACAAAGATCACCAGGCGGGCCCCGTCCTGACGTCCCATCATAATCCAGAATGAGAATCCCGTTCCCAATATCAAGGCGAACAGAAAAATATTCCATGGATTCTTTTTTTTCAGGAAAAAAACCAGGTACACGGAGGCGATGAAAAACAGAATAAAAGCTGCGGGGATCCACATGCCCCAATTCAGTGTCTGCGCCAGAGCCAGCCAGGGAAGGGCCAGGAAAAGAGCGAGAAAAGGCTTCCACAAGCGGTCCGTCCCGGCCATCCTTGAAATTTCCCAGAAGGAGGCCATAAAAACACCCGCAGTCAGGACGAAAAAAGGCCATTTACCGAAGTTGATTGAGGCAAAAACCAGGCCGATAATCGCGAACCACACCCATAAGCGGGGCAAAAAATTCTTTTTTGTTATGACCCTGGCCACCAGGCTGGATATCAGTGCCCCGGCAAGGATCAATGACCAGATGAAGAGAAATTGCAGGGCCGCCGGATTGGACGCCATTATTTCACTTTTCCGTCCGCTTCGATGCATTCTCTCAGACCCCGCTTGAATCTCTGAAGGAGACTGAGTAATGTGGCCGCGCAGAGGACAACCATGAACAGATCCGCAAACACCCATTGGATTCCCAGCGCATCCAGTTTCCAGTCCGCCAGGAAAAATGCCGGAATGGAGAAGGCGACAAAGGCGACGAAAAGCTCCGCCTTGCCTGTTCCCTTGTATGATCTTTTCCCCAGCGTAGCTTCCATCTGAGTCCCGAGATAACTGCTCAACAGCGCAAGGATGATCAGGATAAAACCGATTGTGCTGTGGGCACCACGGGAAAATCCGAGGCCCGCAAGAATGGCGACATCCACCAGACGATCGCTGAAATGATCGAGAAAATCACCTTTTTTGGTCACGCGGGCGTGCATCCGGGCCACGATACCGTCCAGGCTGTCAGCGGTACCTGAGAGTGCGATCAAGCCTCCGCCAACCAGAAA
>CAYVBC010000270.1:0-2518 GCA_964449545.1 uncultured Clostridia bacterium
TTCCAGGCAACGCTCTCTTTCCAGTGGAATCCGTTCCAGCGGCGGAGAGGGGAGTTTATCGGAAATCAGGTCATAAATGGCGCGGTCGGAAAATCCGATGATTTCGGCATCGAAGCGGGTACAACCGAAGTATACCTTTGATATCCTGGCCCAGGCCACGGCCCCCAGGCACATGGGGCAGGGTTCGCAGGTGGTGTAGAGAACGCAGTTATCCAGGTGAGGCCGCTGGAGAATCCGGGAAGCCCGGCGAATGGCCAGGATCTCCGCGTGGGCTGTCGGATCATGGCGGATCAGCACCTCGTTGTGGGCCCGGGAAAGGAGTTTGTCATTCCGTACCAGTACGGCACCGAAAGGGCCGCCGTCGCCTCTGGATATTCCCGCGAGCGCTTCCTGTCTGGCCAGGTCCATGAAATGGGTCGGGTTTATCATGATTTTATTTTAACAATGCGGCTTTGCGGATGCTCTCAGGCGGCCCCAACAGGATCACGATATCCCCGTCTTGGAATATCTCCTCGGGGCCTGGATTGAAGCGCATATCGGTGTCGCGGCGGATGGCCACCACCATGGCGTCATGGCGTTCCCGAAGTCCCGAGTTTCTCACGGAGCGTCCATTCAGTTTCGATTCGGCGGTAATAGCGATCTCTTCCAGGGTGAGGTTCAGCATTCGCGGCTGGGAAACGATATCCATGAGGTCCACCACGTTTGGACGCAACACACTGTTTACGATGCGTTTGGATGAAAGCAGGTTGGGGGCGATCACCCGGTTGGCTCCGATGCGGCGCAGCTTGATTTCGTTCTGGGCATCCAGGGCGCGGGCGATGAGGGGCAATTCGGGGTTCATCTCCCGAACCGTCAGGATGGTAAACACATTGTCCGCGTCCGAGGAGAGGAGGGAGATGAAGGTTCGCGCCTGGCGGATGCCGCATTGTTCCAGCACCTCTTCCCGGGTAGCGTCCGCCAGAAGTACCGTATGCCCGCGTTCTTCTCCCAAGGCAAAGCGGTGGGGGTCCTTTTCAATAATCACACAGGTTAATCCCGCTTCGGTCAGTTCGTTGACCACGACCTCACCCATGCGCCCGTATCCGGCAATC
This sequence comes from uncultured Clostridia bacterium, assembly GCA_964449545.1. Taxonomy (GTDB): domain Bacteria; phylum Acidobacteriota; class Aminicenantia; order UBA2199; family UBA2199; genus UBA876. The sequence goes on from CAYVBC010000270.1 coordinate 1,092, forward strand.
ACGATATGTCCCTTCAATTTCGCCAAGGCTTTCATACGTCTTCTCCCGAGGATATCCCGAACCTGTCTCTCCACTCCATGCTCCACCACCTTCGATGCAATGGAGAATACCAGCCCGAGGCCGCTGAGTATGACAAAGATGGTAAACAGTCTCCCGTTCTGAGAGAGAGGGAAGACCTCCCTGAAGCCCACGGTGGTGATGCTGATGAGGGTCATGTAAAGGGCATCCGCCGGGGAGGCGTCTTCAATGATCATGTACCCGCAAGTATCCACCACCAGAAGGCCAAGCAGGACCAGGACTGGAAACATGGCGCGCGGCGTTTTTTTCATGCTCTGTCATTGTAGCAGAATCACTGCCCATGGTAAATGCTGTGGGGATGTCGTTTAAACCCGGGATGCGGAATTACCGGATTGATATTAGGGCGTTTTTGGCTTTTTCGGTACCAGCCAGGTGGTGAGAAGGGCCGTGCCCCCCGCCACCAGGAATGTCAGGAGCCGTGCGGTGATCTTCTGATCCATGCCGGTGCTGATCCATGCGATGGTGAATGTCATTCCGGTGACGATGGTGATCAGGGCGGCCCGGCCATGAAACCGTTTCCAGAACAGGGAGAGAAGGATGACCACGGAGAACGTCCCTCCGATTCCCGCCCATACGTAGCTGACCAGGGTGAATATCAGGCGCGATGGAGAGATATAGGCCAGAATCAGGGCCACCAGGGCGAGAAGGGCGGTGATGATCCGGGATTGTCTGAGGCTGACAAGCTCGTCTTTTCCCTGTTTGCGCGCGGGCTTGATCAGGTTCTCGGAGAGCTCAGTGGCCGAAAGGATGAGCAGTGAATCGGCGGTGGAGATCATGGCCGCGATGGCCCCGGTGATCAACACCGCGGCAATGGCCGGGGGAAAGAGCTTCAACAGGACGGCGGGCATGACGGTTTCCTGGTCCTTCAATCCACCGGGCCCGAACAATGCGATCCCGATCCATCCCAGAGACAGGGCGCCGATGTACGCGATCACGGTCCAGGCAATGCCGATGTTGCGCGCTTGACGGGCCTGCCGCGCGTTGCGGATGGCCATGAAGCGCATGCTCAACTGGGGCTGACCTCCCAGGTATCCGAAAAACCATGAGAATCCGGCGGCGATCACGATGCCGGCAGCGAATCCGGTTGCCGTACCGGTGAGTGAGGTGAAGGAGGGACCGGCCTTGGTCAAAGCGGCACCAATGGAGTTGGCGAAGAGTCCGGGATGATTCGCAATGTAGATGATGCCCACAATGGGGCCCACAATCAGTGTCGCGATCATGACCAGGGCCTGGATCACATCGGTGTAGACCACGCTGCGGAATCCGCCGTAAATGGTGTAGGGGACAATGACAATCGCGGTGATCAGCATCCCCAGGCGGGGATCGATGTGGAACATGGTGTGCAGGAT
>CAYVBC010000271.1:0-2513 GCA_964449545.1 uncultured Clostridia bacterium
TGGTATGGACGTGTCTCAGTTTGTGAAGACAACATGTGGGAGCCCTTTGTTGACGGACTCCGTGGATGACAGTATAATACACTTTGCCTGACATGGCGCCGGTTTCCGAGTTTTCGGGTGGCGCCCGAGAGGAGATGAACATGAAACGAATCGCCTGGATTGCTGGAATCAGTTTTGCGCTTGGAGCCCTTTTCTTTGCGTTGACTTTTGGATATCTTCACCATTCGGAAGGGGCGTCTCCGGCTATTTCACCGGAAGTGGCCCTTGCACAATCTTCGCAGGTTCAACCTTCTCTGAACTTTGTCCCCCTGGTCCGCAAGGTAAAACCGGCTGTGGTCAAGGTGGTCTCTGAATCGATTGTGGAACAACGACGCTCCCTTTTTGGAGATGATTTCTTTAACCGTTTCTTCAATTCTCCAGGCCGTCGGCAGAAAGTGTCCGGCGTGGGAACCGGGTTTCTCATCTCTGCAGACGGGTATATTGTAACCAATTATCATGTGGTTAAAAACGCGATAAAAATCAAAATTATTGATATAAACGGTAAGGAATCCGTAGCCAAGAAAATTGGAACTGATCCCAAGACGGATCTGGCGTTACTCAAAATTGAGGGGAAAAATCTACCTTTTATTGACATGGGTGATTCCTCCAAAGTGGAAGTGGGGGAGTGGGTTCTGGCCATTGGAAATCCATTGGGACAGGATCTGAGTGTCACTTCGGGAATCGTGTCCGCGAAAGGCCGTGAGCTGGAGGGGCTGGATGTGGATTATCAGGATTTCATTCAGACCGACGCGCCCATCAACAGGGGCAATTCCGGAGGTCCACTGGTCAACCTGGCCGGACAGGCGATTGGCATTACCTCTGTCATTCTCTCTCCCAGCGGCGGAAACATTGGAATCGGCTTTGCCATTCCGTCCAACATGGCCCGCCTGGTCATCAACGACTTGAAGAAGAGTGGTCGTGTGGTGCGGGGATATCTGGGAATCAGTATTCATGAAATCTCCGCCTCCGAAGCCAAGGATTATGATCTGCCCTCCGGAGGAATCCTGGTACTTACGGTGGATGAAGACTCTCCCGCCCGGGAGAGTGGACTGAAGCGGTATGATCTGATTGTAGAGCTGAACGGCAAACCGGTCAGCTCCATGAGTCAATTCCGCAACGGTGTCGCGGAGATGCGCCCGGGGACCAAGATCAAACTCACCATTGTCCGCGAAAAGGATCGCAAACAGATCTCCGTACTGGTGGGAGAAGCCCCGGACAGCGTCAAGGTCCGGATGGAGGGCCAGGATGATTCCGGAGAGGTGATGGACCTGGGAATGGTTGTGGTCAACAACAGTGCCAGCCTGGCTCAGAGACAGCGCCTCAAGACGGATAAGGGAATTGTGGTCACTCAGGTCAGTCGTGACGGAATCGCCTATCAGAACGGACTCCGGCCCGGTGATGTAATCCTGGGAGTGAACCGCAGCGATGTGGAGTCGGTTCGTCAGTTTCGAGAACTGATATCCGGGAAGCGGAAAGGGGACCGTGTTTTCCTTTTCCTGAACCGGGACGGGAACGAGTTCCCGGTTCAGTTCCAGTTTTAGGGAGTATGATTCACCGCGTCATCAGCGCGACGGCCACTGCGCCTTTCCCCGCGTTGGCTCCCACAACGGGAGAGATGTCCACTGTATAGAGAGGCGTGCGTCCGGTCAGGGCCTGGATGCGTTCAGAAAACCATTCGGCACCTCGGGCGTTGCGCGCATGCAGCATGGCATACTCCCACAGAGGCTCTCCGTCCAGTTTTTTCTCGATGATTTTCAGGATTTTCTGTATATTTCCTTTCTGGCTGAATGCCTTGTCATACAGGACGGATCTGCCTTCAGGATCCATTGAAATGATGGGTTTGAGGTTCAGCCTGTTGGCCACCCAACCTTTCATGGGGCTGACTCGACCGCCACGGACCATGAACTCGAATGTTTTCACGCTCACCAGGATATGGGTTTTTTCCCGCCATTTTTTGATCAAATCCACCACATTATCATGATCGACGCGGTCAAGAATTGCCCGGGACGCGCGATGCACAATGAGGCCCAGGGATCCGGAGAGGTGCCTGGAGTCAATCACGGAGATTTTGCAGCCGGTTTCTCCGGTGATTATTTCGGCGGCCCGGCGACTGTTCTGCCAGGTTCCGCTCAACTGCTTGCTCAGATGAACGGCAATGACGGAGCGATAATGGGAAGCGAGAAAACGATAGAGGTTTTCAAATTCCCGACATGAAGGCTGGGATGTGGTGGGAAACTTCGGGGCGGTTTCCGCCATGTCGTAAAAGTGATCAGGCGTCATGGTTACCTTATCCAGATAGCTGGATTCGCCGAAATGAAGGTTTATCGGAATCATATGGATCTGCCTGTTTTTCACGATTTCACTGGGGATATCGCAGACTGAGTCCGTCACCAGAGCGATATCCGCTTTGCGATGGTTTACAACCTGATACTGCATGACCATATCTTCCGCTTTCTGACGAATGATCCTTCCAT